>JACPSU010000086.1 GCA_016193105.1 Deltaproteobacteria bacterium
ATAAGAGAAAGCGCTGAAGGTGCTAGAATGATTAAGGGAACATCTGTATAAAAATTTTTAAGTCGGTCATAAAATCCTGGTTGATAACCCTCTTCTATATTAAAAGTGACTGTTTTTCTTTCTTCAGGAATAGAGGATAAAAATCTTTGTATCGTATCTTTCATATCAAACCAGGTTACAGTGATCTCACTTTCCCAATTATCATATAACTTAAAAGCAATTCTCTTTTTTAATTCCTCATCTGAAAGAGTGTTGAAATCTTCCCTTAAATTATCCATTTCTTCTTCAGTCGCATTCTCCACCGTTGTTGTAAGGTGGTTTAGGATGATCCCATCTAAGTCTAGGGCATCAAATATTGATGTTGATGCCACACTTCCTGTCTCTCTCTTTAATTTTGTTATCATCGACTTAATTATGAAAGGAAAAATACGCTCTATTAAAGATTTAGGAAGGAGTTCTGCGCTTTCAAAACCACGCAATGAAGATTCTTTAATTAAATCTGCTCCACTTTCTTTATCTTCTGGTTTTTTGAAATGTTGTTCTCCAATAAGAATGACGACTTGCTCATGGTCTCCCTTTAATCTTCTTAACATCTGTAGCGTATAAGCATCAGACTCAGAGACCCTATCTATTTTACTTACCAGCTCTGGTGTTAGTCGTGGATGGCTATAGTCTAGCAGCAGTTCACATTCATCTGTTTGTGCTGCTGTTTCTGCGAGAGCAAAAGTGCTCAAAAGAATGAGGGTTAAGTAAATGGGTAGTGAGAAAACTTTAAATTTCATAGTCAAAGGTTGCCTATTAATAGCACAAAATTTAGGCAACTTTAATGTCCTTTGAAATTTTATCCCGGTGACAAAAAGCGGCACTTTGTAAGGCAGTTTTTGGCATTTTTTAGGCCTCTCTTTTTGAGGCAATCTAGCAGCCTTTTTATTAAAACCAAGTAAAATCAATAGCTTTCATATTTTTACAAAGTTGGCACAGGGGTTGCACATTATAAGGGCAGATATGACTCTAGGTATGAGTTGGGCATGGTTGCCCTTGTGGAGGTAATTATGAAAAGTATTAAAAAATTTGTTTTAATTATGACGGTAGCCGCAGCTACTCTTTTATTGTCTAGTTGCGGAGACGACAAAAAGGATTCTGAACTCATGTATCAGACCAATCCTTATGGATACATGAATAGCTTTCAGGGGAGTCCTTGTGGTCCAATGATCTCACAGTATGGATATCAAAACTATAATACGTTTGCTTTTAATGGATCCTATCCCAACATGGGGCACTTCTTACAAAATAACCCCAATGCCATTTTCCAAAATAATGGGCAGTGTTTTAGTGGGTCTCAGCTTTACAATATGTATAATCAAGCTGGATTACCTTGGAATCAGTTTGCATATTCTCCTTTTGGGAATAGCTTTCAGTTTTATCAGAATTCTCCTTCGACCGGTTCTTGGAATGTGAGTTCTAACAACGCTTATAACTCATCTGGGAACTGGACAGGTGCAGGTGATATGTTTGGTGGTAATGGATATCCTTTTTCCCCTATGGGCAACAATCGTTGGGGCTTAAATATTTACTATCGTAGTAAGTAAGATGAATGATTATCGTTTAGAGTACTGATACCGTTTGCGAGCGCCACTCATTCCGGATTTCTTACGCTCAACTTCTCTGGCATCACGGGTTAAGAAACCCTCACTCTTTAAGGTTTTTCGAAGCTCAGGATTAAATTTGAGAAGGGCTCTAGAAATTCCATGACGAACAGCTTCTGCTTGTCCTGATTTCCCTCCCCCACAGACATTGACGTAGATATCAAATTTCCCCTCTGTTTTGGTGATGATCAAAGGTTGTTTAATAATCATTCGGGCTGTGGCACGAGGAAAGTAAGTTTCTAAGGTTGAAGTGTTGATCTGAAAATCCCCTTTGCCTTCATTATAAAGATAAACTCGGGCAACGGCTCTTTTTCTTTTTCCAGTTGCGCTAAAATTAGGAACTCTTGCTTCTGTTTGAGTCATACTTATTGGATCCTTAAAGTCAGGGGTGTTAGTTTTTGAGCATCGTGAGCATGTTTGTCATCAGCATAGACTCTTAGTTTTTTAATTACCTGTCTGGATAGCTTGCCTGGAGGAAGCATTCCTTTGACAGATTCCATAATAAGTCTTTCTGGGTGTTTGTTTAAAACGTCTCTTGCGCTTTGAGCTTTTAAGCCGCCTACATGGCCACTATGTTGGTAATAGGTTTTATCTGTCCATTTTTTCCCTGTGAGACGAATCTTTTTGGCGTTAGTCACCACTACAAAGTCTCCACAATCCAAATGAGGAGTAAAAGAAGGTTTATTTTTTCCCCGAAGTATATTGGCAATCTCTGTCGAAAGTCGTCCAAGCACCTGATTAGAGGCATCTACGCAATACCATTTTTTACTTTTGTCAGGCTTTGCAACGAATGTTCTTTGTTTCAAAATGTTCATAGCAATAACGGGTAAAGATACAGAACGCGTCTCTTAAAGTCAATGGAAAATCTTTTTCAAAAAGAGCCCCTGAGGCGGTGCTGGGGGAGGGCCTAGTTTTCTATTTTTAGAGGTCAAAAGCGTTCTAAATTCCTCTATAGTGCGACTTTCCTTTCCAACGGCCACTAAAGCACCCACAATATTTCGAACCATCTGTTTTAAAAATCCACTTCCTTTGACTTCATAGATCATATAGGGAGATTTTTTTTGAACAGTGGATTTAAAGATCGTTCGAATGGTTGAGGTCAGTTTTGTTCCTGTATTTTGAAAGGCTTTAAAATCCTGTTCTCCCACCAAAAGCTTGGCTGCCTTTTTCATTTTTGAAATATTTAAAGGATCTCTGAGCCACCAGCTATAGTGTCTTAAAAGAGGAGAAGGGGAGCGGTGATTAAAAATTTGATACACATATATTTTTGAACGGGCTTGCCTTTGGGCGTGAAAAGTTTTGTCTACAGTTTTTAGTGTTTTGATTTTAATATCTGCAGGCAAAATGGTATTGAGCCCTTTAAAAAGCTTGTGATCAGAAATCGAAGATTCAATTTGGCAATGAGCAAGTTGGCCCATCGCATGAACTCCTCGATCGGTTCGGCTCGCTCCAACAATAGGAGCTTTTGCTTGGGTGATTTTTTCTAATGCTTCTTCTAAAGTTTGTTGGACAGTACGATAGACCAGCTGCCTTTGCCATCCATGGTAATTTGTCCCATCATATTCTATAATCAATTTTAGCCGGCGCATGGGTTTTAAAATTCAAAGAGGAGGCCTGCGGTAATGAGATTATTCCCAGAAAAATCAAAATTGTCTTTAACGATGTTTTGAATAGAGCGATATTCAGCTATCAAATACGTATTGTTGACCCCCCAATTAATATCAAAAGAGCGAGCAGATTTGGGATCGAGTATATTGGTATTCAATTGAATGCCCACGCCTGCTAGTGTGGCAGAACGATAAATATTTTGGTAGCGATCGCCTTGTTGAGCACCACTTTGCTGAAATCGAAAACCGCCTACTCCTGCTTCCACAAAAGGAACCAGGGGTTGCCAAGACCAAAAGTGGGCTCGATAGACCCCACTGATAAATCCAGGAATAACCCATAGAGTATAGAGTTGTTTTACGGAGCTTGTGTCTTTCGGGCTATCATATTCTTTTTGAATGACCCAAGCTCCCGTTGAAGCTTTAGCACCCCATTTCCCTAAAAATTTTAAAAAATGCCATTCAAAACTTAAATCAGCCCAGAGACCTTGGTTCCCAAGGTATTTGGCTTGTCCAGAGTAAATGGTTCCAAAGGCATCGCCGCTTCCGGTGTAATTTGAAGGACGGTAGGTTCCACCCATGAACGTAAGCCCCCAGTTCTGAGGAGATTCTTTGGTGGGAGGTTCTGTAAAGATAACTTTGTTATTTTCTGCTATCACAAATGCGGAGAGAAAAGTTAAGAAATAAAAAAGGAGAACGAAGAAAACAATTTTTTGTCTCATAAAAACTCGCTTGCTAGGGCTTGGGCGATTTGAACCGCATTCAAAGCTGCCCCTTTTCTTAGGTTATCAGACACAATCCAAAGATTGATTCCATTGGGAATCGAACCATCTTCTCGGATCCGTCCCACACAGGTGTCATCTGTTCCTGTCGTTATACTATTTAAAGGGTAAATATTTTGGGAGGGATCGTCGATGACTTTGACTCCTTTGGCTTGAGATAAAAGTTCTCGAATGTCGTTGGCGGACGCTTTTCTTTCAGTTTCAATGTTGACAGCTTCTGCGTGGCTTCCAAAAACAGGCACACGTACACAAGTGGCAGTGACTTGAACTCCAGGATCGTGAAGAATTTTTTTAGTTTCTAAAGCCATCTTCATTTCTTCTAATGTATAGCCGTTTTCTAAGAAGCGATCAATATGAGGAATGCAGTTAAACGCGATTTGATGAGGGAATTCTCGAGCTTGAACTTCGCTTTGGTTTAAGAGAGCAATGGTTTGGCTGGAGAGCTCTTCCATCGCTTTTTTTCCTTTGCCCGATGTAGACTGATAGGTGGAGACAACGACGCGCTTAATTCTAAAAGCATCATGAATGGGTTTTAATACTTGAACCATTTGTACCGTGGAACAATTGGGATTGGCTACGATATTTTTGTGACTATAGTGAACCAAGTCTTCATAATTAACTTCTGGAACGACTAGGGGGACTTGGGGATCCATACGGAATGCATTGGAATTATCAATGCTCACAGTTCCTCGTTCGGCAATTTTAGGAATGATATTTAAGCTGACCTCTGTGCCGGCACTCAAAAGAGCAATGTCGATAGAGTCAAAATCATCGAGAGAGTCTTCATTTAAAATTTTAACTGGGACCTCTTTATTTTGAAATTTTTTGTATTGACCCGCAGAATTCTTAGAAGCGTACAAAAAAAGTTTTTCAATGGGAAAGTTTCTTTCTTCTAGAATAGAAAGCATCTCTTCCCCCACAGCCCCCGTAGCTCCAATGATGGCAACATTTCTTTTGGTCTGAGGCATATTTCGGCTATTCCTTCTTTTCTATAAGCATGAGGCTCGGCCCTTTTTCTGTGCTCTCTTCTTGTTTTTTGGAACGAGAGAAAGCGCGAACTTTTTTCTCTTGTCCTAAAAGATGAAAAATGGGGCCTGAAACAACATAGCCCATCATCACCACAAACATCATAACGCCTGGATTATAAGCCACAATCATCAGGACAAAAACAACAAAAACCAAAAAACCAAAAGAACGTTTGTCTCGAAAATCTAAGTCTTTAAAACTTCGATATTTGATGTTGCTGACCATAAGAAATCCAAGAACTATCGTTAGGGCTAAATTGAAATAATTGCGATCTTCTTCAAGCATGAGCTCATGAAAAAGCAGAATCGTGGTGGCGATGACGAAGGCTGCAACAGGAATTGGAAGTCCTTCAAAATAGGCTTTTTCTGCGGTAGCTGTTTTTACATTAAACCGTGCAAGCCTGAGAGCACCACAGGCAATAAAAACAAAACAAGCGAGCCATCCGATGCGTCCAAAAGATTCAATCGACCAAAGGTACATGAGCATGGCAGGGGCAATTCCAAAAGATACAAGATCTGAAAGAGAATCGTATTCTTCTCCAAACTTGGATCCGCCTTTGGTCAGCCTGGCCACTCTTCCGTCTAGGAGATCAAAGATCCCTGCAATAAAAATAGCGATAACCGAAGGAATATAGAGATCTTGAAGAGAGGCAATGATGGAATAAAACCCGCAAAAAAGATTTGCTGTTGTAAAAAGATTGGGAAGAAAATGAATCACATTGGGTTTAGATTTTAAAACCTTGGGCTTCATTTTAATATTCCTATCACAGTTTCTCCTGCACGCACAGATTGTCCTACGTGAACTTGAAGTGATACTTGGGGAGGAAGATAAATATCGACTCGAGAGCCAAACTGAATGAGCCCAAACCGTTCTCCACGTGTCAATGTGTGTCCGGACTTTATATAGCTCACAATGCGCCTGCAAAGCCAGCCTGCAATTTGAACGACAACAAATTTATTTTTTTGATCATCTTCTAAAAGTAGAGCATGTTGTTCATTTAAGTCTGAAGCTTTATCAACGCTGGCAATATGAAATTTTCCTGGATGATAATAGGTATCTAAAACCTTGGCAGAGATAGGCGCTCGATTGATGTGACAATTCAAAGGGGACATAAAAATAGAGACACGACGCCTTTGTTCCTTTAGAAATTTTTTTTCATGAGCATCTGTAATTAAGCAAATTTTTCCATCTGCAGGAGAAACAATCAGACCTTGTTGGGCAGGAATGCTCCGTTTTGGATTTCTAAAGAAAGAAACAATGAAGAGGGTCAATATGCCAAAAAAAACAGCAGTTATTTTTGCTTTAAGAATAACCAGAAGGAGGGTAAGAAAAAATCCGATTCCAATCCACCGAAATCCTTCGCGAGCAATGATAAATCCTTGATTTTGCATAAGAAAACAAAGATACTGTATACCATGCTCATAGGGTGAAGTCAATGCAATGTGAGCTGGGAGGTATTCATGACTTTATTTGTAATGACAACAGCTGTCGTAGGGACGCGGTATCATGCATGGGATCTCATTATCCATGCAGGTCCCATGGTGAAACTTGTCCTTTTGATTTTAATTATGGCCTCAGTTTTATGTTGGACTATTATTATTGCCAAATATTATGCATTTCGAGATGCCAAGAGATACACGGCTCTTTTCTTAGATGATTTTTATGAGGGGAGTAGCTGGGATGATCTTTTTAAGAAGATGAATCTTTTTAAAAGCTCTCCTTTAGCTCATGTCTTTCAAGCAGGCTATACTGAGCTTCAAAAGAATCCTAAAAAAGAGGGCCCCGATCAACCTCAATTTGATAACATTATTCGCGCCTTAAGGCGTGCCATTACCTCTGAAACAACTCGTCTTGAAAAAACGACTTATTTTTTAGCTACTACAGGGGCAACGGCTCCTTTCGTGGGTCTTTTTGGGACGGTGTGGGGGATTATGAATTCCTTCCAAGGCATTGGAGCCACAGGAGTGGCTAATCTTGCCGTCGTAGCCCCTGGGATTTCTGAGGCTTTGATTGCAACGGCCATTGGACTTGCAGCGGCAATTCCAGCCGTTGTGGCCTACAATTATTTTCAATCGGGATTAAAAGTTTTTGTGTCTGAAATGGAAAATTTTTCCCATGATTTCACAAATATTCTTAAGAGGAATGGATAATGGCTTTTTCATCTGACGGCCAAGATCCTCGTCGTTCTCTTATGGCGGAAATTAACGTTACACCTTTGGTGGATGTTATGCTTGTGCTTCTTATTATATTTATGATTACGACTCCTCTTTTGGAACAAGGAATTCCTGTGGATTTGCCTCAGACCAAAACAACGTCTATTGATCCGACGGAAAAACAGATGGTGTTGGTGCTTACCAAAAACAAAGATATTTTTTTGGGTAAAGAGAAACTTAATCTCAAAACTTTGGAAACATCCTTAGGGCAAGCTCTGAGGAAAACCAAACGAAGGGAAGTTTTTATTCGCGCTGATCGCGTGGTGGAATATGGTTTTGTGGCAGAAGTAATGGCATCCATTAAAAGTGCGGGAGTGACTCGTATTGGACTTGTGACAGAGCCACTTCCTTCAAGATAAATTTTTTATTAAAGACAACGCATGAAACAATATGCTTATTTGGGCCAATTTAGCCAACCCTATTTAAAAAAAGCTCTCACCACATCTTTAATTCTTCATGTCAGTCTCTTTGTGATTGCTGTTGTGGCCCCCCTGCTTCCATTGCTTCAAGGGAAGGGGGATTTGACTTATACGTCGACCATTCGAGTAGATATTGTCGATCTTCCGGATCAACGTCTTACGGAAATTGAAAAGGATATTGTCTCCACACAAGATGCCATTAAGTCGCTCAAAAAAAATATGGATACCTCTTATGAAGATAAAGATGCTCTGAAATTTAAGACCTCCAAAAAATTAAAGAAAGAAGCTTCTCAAGCCGTTGAGCGTTTAAAGGCTCTTAAAACGCTAGAGGATTCACAACAAAAACAAAAGAAAGAAATTTTAAGAAAAGGAAATGTTGCAACATCTGGCGCGGAGTCTACCTCTGCACAAGAAGAGGGAATTCCTTTGGATGCCTATCGCAGTATTATTTCAGAAAGAGTGAAGCTGCGGTGGGCTTTGCCCTCGTATTTAAGACGCCAGGAAAAGCTGTCTGGGAAGCTCATCGTGTTTTTAAGTCCAGATGGAACTGTTTTAAGAAAACAGATTGTCTCTTCTGGAAGCCCAGAGTTTGATGATTTTATGAATCGTGCGTTGGAAGAGGCACTTCCTTTTCCTTCGGTTCCTTCGGAAGTTCAAAAAGATTTGCGCTATGATGGAATGGCGATTACCTTTTTTGCAAAGGAGTTGAGATGAAGAAAAGCTTAATTTTAGGGGCTGTGGGTTTTATTTTATTCTGGGGTATTCATCCGCTATTTTCAAAAAGAATTTATATTGTGGTGGATAATGCACGGCTAAGACAATCTTTGATTTCTTTTCCTCCTTTTAAAAATTTAGATGAAAATCACACGGCCAAAGAGCTGGGAGATCAAATCAACCGTATTGCACGGGACGATCTTGAGTTTTCAGGGCTTTTTAGTTTCATTGACCCCAGGGATTTGTCTTTATGGGATAAAAAAGGGTATGAACTTTCGGACATCGATTTTAAAGAATGGGCTAGCTTGGGAACGGAGTTTCTCATTGCGGGGGGATATCGGTCCAGTGGAGATTCTCTGACTTTAGATGCAAGACTCTATGATATTGCCAGCGCTAAAATGGTTTTTGGAAAAAAATATATTGCTCAAGAGAAAGACGTTCGAGCCTTAGCTCATCGATTTACTGATGCGGTTATGGAAGAGCTTACGGGTGATAAGGGGATTTTTCAAACTAAAGTTTTATTTGTATCTAACAAAACAAAGCATAAAGAGCTTTATGTGATGGATTATGATGGAAAAAATATTCAGCAGTTGACCTTTCATAAGTCCATTGTATTTTCTCCCGCATGGTCTCCAGATGGGAAAAAAATTAGCTATTCCACCTATACGACTCACGAACACAATATTAAAAACTTAGATTTATTTGTGCTCGATCTTACAACAGGAGATCAAAAGGTTATTTCAAGAAGATCTGGGCTCAATAGTGGGGCCAGCTGGGCTCCCAATGGCAAAGATATTGCTTTGACCCTGAGTTACGAGGGAGATCCTGATATCTATTTGATCAATGCCTCTGGAGAGAATGTGCGAAAGGTGACCTCTCATCCCGCGTTGGATGTGGAGCCTGCGTGGTCTTCAGATGGCCAAAAAATTATTTTTTCTTCTGGGAGAGCTCCTCTGGCTCACTTATATGTTATGAATAAAAATGGAGAGGAGGTTAATCGGTTGACCTTTGCCGGGCGTTTTAATTCCTCTCCTGCGTGGAGTCCTAAAGGAGAAAAGATTGTTTTTGCAGGAGATTTAGGGGGTTACTTTGATCTTTTTTTAATTAACCCTAATGGGACAGGGCTTCAGCGGCTTACAAAATCTCAAAATAGGGAAAATAACGAGCACCCCAGTTGGTCTGCAGATGGACGCCATATTGTTTTTAGTTCGAATCGGTCTAAAAAATATGAGCTTTATATGATTAATGATGATGGAAGTAATGAGCGTGCGCTGTTGAAAAATTATGGAAATATTACTTATCCCGCTTGGTCTCCTTACTTAGAATAAACTTGGATATTCATTCTTCTATCCACAAAGCTGTGGATAACTTTTAAAAAATCTGTGGATGGATGGTAAAAAAAATTGATTTTAAGCCATTCTGGCAGATTGATTATAAAATAATCATAATATTTTTTGTTTTTTAGAAATTAAATTTTTTAAAATTTGAGTAGTCTTTTGAATGCCTTGGGGATCTTTAAGTTGGGAAAGAACATTTTCTAATGTTGCAATGTCTTCTTTGGAACGAGCCTGAAGGCTTAGGAGCATATGGTTAAATTTATCTTTTACATCTTGAAACTCATCCCGCGCCCTTAGATTCATGGGAGAGGTGCATGTACCTTCAGAAACTTCTTGAAGCTTTCTTTTTAAGACGAAGATAGGCCCCACCATTTTGTGGGTAATTAAAATTCCAAGTAGAGTTAAAAAAAGGATTAAAAAACCTAATATGACTAGAAGGGTGGTGCTTAAGAATTTTTTCCAATATGTGATTAAAGCTAAAACCTCTGGGCGCTCTGTAAGTCCTGCAGTTAAGAGGATCTGATAGCTAGACTTCAATGAATAAAAAAGAAGTCCTCCAATGAGAAGTGCCACGATGACGGCGATCGAAGCTAATAAAAACGCGTATTTAAGTTGGAAATCTTTGTCAATCAGGTAATGAGTTCTAAAGGTCTTCAACGTATGCGGTCGATTTCGTATCCTGCAGCCAATCCTCCCAAACGCGAAATATTTTGGTAAAGAAGGCCCAATGTTTTATCTGTTTTTTTCTTAACTTTAGCCACTGTGCCACGGGTTAAGCCTACGGGTTGAAACAAAAGCTCTCTAGAAGAAAGAACGTTTTTAGCTGTTTTATCGGTGTAAGTTTTAATATAGCCCCCCGCAATTTCATTTCCTAAGAGATAAATCACGGTTTCCCCGACAAATTTATTAAAAAGAGGTCTGACAGGAACAGATTCTTGAATGAGGACTTCATTAATGACAGATTGGCTCTTTCCATTTAATCTTTTGGATTTCTTTTTAAAATAAAGCTCAGAGAGCTCTTTAGTAGATTGAATGGAGAGCATTCCCATCCCATAGGTCCCAGAATTATTAACAATTTGAACTGAGGGACGTTGGATAACTTTATATTCTCGATATTTTTGTTCCAGATTTTGCAAAAGAAGATTGGTAGAATTTGCAACTTTTTCAACTCCACTTTTTTCTTCAAAATTAACATGAGTATCCACATGAAACTGTGTAGAAATAAGCCATGGGTCAATTCCAATGAGATCAGAAAAGTCCTTAGCTAAGGTGTTAAAAATATTTAAAGAATCACTTCTTTTGTGCATGAAAGAAAGAACCTTATAAGGAGGATTCATGGATTGTTTAAGATTCGCAAGTTTTAGGGTGAGGTCTGAAGTGAAAGAATCTGTAAGAAGTACAAAGTCTGGGTCAAATTTTCCAACACGGATTCTATCGGATTCAATAGTTATAGGAAAAATTTTCAGGGTTTTTTTGGAAGGCGTTTTAATTTTTGAAGGAACGTCTAACATTTCTAAGGTTCCGATTTCTACTTTCAAAGAACTTTTCTTAAGAATTTGAACCAGTGTAAAAAGATGTTCATAATAAAAAGGATTAGAATGCCGAACTGTGGCTAAGACTAAGATTTTTTTGAGTTTTTCTATATCTGAGTGATATTTTTTGAAGTACTTTTTGACCAATTGAGGAGTGTTTCTTAAATCTGACTTAGCAATATGATTTAAACCTAGGGGAAAGAAATTTATTCCTGAAATGGTTGTTTTAAACCCACTATCTTTAATTACCACGGAAGCTAGGAGTGGAACGGGGATACGTTTTAGATGCTTTTCAAACCATCCAGAAATCTCGTAACTATTCTTTTTTATTGATGAAATTACAGGTTCATACATATTCTGCTTGCCTCTTTTCAATCGAATTTTTGGGGGCAATTGGTCGGACTATAGCAAAACCTTTCCCAAAACTCAATAGGGCTGTTGAAAAGGCGAAGGTCCTACTTTTGATGAGGAGGTATATAGTATTTACGTCCTTGGAGGGCTGGAGGCAAATGCGGATGAGAAACCTTAGCATCTTTATAATCATGGGCGTACTGATAGCCTTTCCCATAATTTAAATTTTTCATAAGTTGGGTAGGAGCATTGCGAAGATAAAGAGGAACATCTAAATTTCCTGTGGCTTTGATATCTTCAGTGACTTTTAGGAGAGCTGCATAGGAAGCATTGCTTTTGGGGGCTGTGGCTAAATAGGTTACGGTTTGTGCGAGGGGAATTCTGGCTTCCGGCATGCCAATAAAATCCACAGCTTGCATCGTGGCCACAGCCAAGGGAAGCGCATAGGGATCCGCGTTTCCGATATCTTCTGAAGCAAAAACAACTAGTCGCCTAGCAATAAACAGCGGATCTTCCCCAGCCTCAAGCATTCGGCATAGCCAATAGAGAGCTGCATCAGGATCTGACCCTCGCATGCTTTTATGAAGAGCTGAAATAATATTGTAATGTTCTTCTCCTGCTTTATCGTAGTAGAGATTTTTCTTTTGAAGCGCTTCTTCAATAAAAGAGAGAGAAAGTTTTTGCGCCTTAGATTCTCTACAGAAATGACTCGCCAATTCTAATGTATTGAGAGCAGAGCGTAAATCTCCATTGGAAAGCGCAGCTAAAAAACGCAGTGCTTCTGGATCTATGGTGAGATTTAGCGTTATGAGAGCTTTTTGAATGACCGCTTCAATATGCTGAGGAGTAAGGCGTTGAAGGACTAAAACGCGTGTGCGAGATAGAAGGGGAGCGTTTACTTCAAATGAAGGATTTTCAGTTGTAGCTCCGATTAAAGTAACGGTCCCTTTTTCAACAAAAGGTAAAAGGTAGTCTTGCTGGGCTTTGTTAAAGCGATGAATTTCGTCGATGAATAGGATTGTCTTTTTGTGATAGAGTTTTAATTGATTTTGGGCCTCTGTCATAATTTCTCTTAAATCCTTCACATTAGCTGTGACTGCAGAGGTAGAAATAAAAATACTTTCGGTTTGTTGAGCCAAAAGATGTGCAAGGGTGGTTTTGCCCACCCCTGGAGGGCCCCATAAAATCATTGAAAAAAGAGATTTGCTTTCTAATAAATTGCGCAAAACTTTCTTAGGCCCCACTAAATGTTCTTGTCCCACAAATTCATCAATGGTTTTGGGACGTAGCTGTTCCGCTAAAGGGGCGCTTCTTTGTATTTTTTGGTTGAAAAGATCCATAACACTATTTTGAGGTGTAGCAGGGGTTTCCTTTCTTGTAAAGTGAAGAGCTTCGTGGTACTTTTCAAAAAATAAATGCCAGCCGTTAAAAAAATTGGATTTGTCATTAAAAAAGGAAATGCGAAAGCGTTTTCCTTTGTAGAAAAACTCTTACCTTGGCTTGAAAAACAGGGGTACAGAGTTTATTTACCGGAGCCTTTGTTTTCAGAAATAAAAATTTCAGGGAAAGCTACTCTATGTAGTTTAGAAGATTTGGGCTCTGTGGATCTTTTGGTAACCTTTGGTGGAGATGGAACCTTTATTCGAGGAGTCAGGGTATTAGAGGGAGCAAAAGTTCCTGTGGTGGGAGTTAATTTTGGGGAGTTTGGATTTTTAACTCAAACCCATCATGATAATTTTGAAAAAACATTTGTTCCCTTTTTAAAAGGGGACTTTCGCGTAGAAGAGCGGTCGAAGCTTAAGGCGGAAGTGCATCGCAAAGGTAAAGTGCACACAAGCTACCATGCTTTAAATGATGTTGTCCTTCATACATTTGGGATTGCGCGTATTGCAAAATATAAAGTTGCAGTGGATAGCCAACCTTTAATGTTGTTGCGAGCGGATGGTATGGTGATGTCTACTCCTACCGGTTCCACGGCCTATTCCTTTGCAGCAGGGGGGCCCATTTCAGATCCCCAAAGTCCACTGATGCTTTTTACTCCTATTTGTCCTCAAAATGTGGCGTATCGCCCTTTGATTTTTTCGGATACGAGTATGCTAGAAGTAGAGACCTCTTCCAGAAATAGCGAAGTCTTGTTAACCATTGATGGTCAAGAGCAACTTCAAATTGAGGAAGGGGACCAAATTAAGGTTCAAAAGTCTACCCAAAAGGCTTATTTTGCCAAAAGTCTTACTTATAACTACTTTGAAGTACTCAGAAACAAGCTCTTTTCCGGCAGTATATAGTTTCGCCCCATGAATAGTGGAAGTCAGAATCATGGTCCTAACGCCGGATCTGAAAATAAACGATGATCATAGCTTATAAGAGCACCCCATGCTTCGCTATCTTTGTCACCGATCATGGCATTTTCAATTGCAGCAATTATGGAGGCGCCTTCTCGTAGATGAAATCCTAAAGCTGGATCTTTTTCCTGCCCCTCACTTACAGAGTTAAGATACGTACCAATTTCACTTTTTTGAATAGCATGCTTTGTTTCAGCATTGAATGTTGCATATTCTGGATATATTTTTTGGAGATATGCAGCAAAACCATTCACCCTAGTTACGCCGCGAATAAATCTAAGATTTTGTTCTTTTGAAAATTTTAGAGCTGATAGTATAAGCTGCCTTCCGATTTGCCTGCGATGGCGCTTTCCATGGGAAACATCTGTAGTTAAATTTACTAAAAATAAGCCCTCGCCAAAGCGAGAATGAGTTCGTTTTAGAAAACCATTATCGGTTAAAAATGACCACGCGTCCAAATATCCCCCCATGGAGGCCTCCTCCATGGCCAAGGTTTCCTCTGGCTTCAGTGAAACTTTTTGTGTATTAAGAAATCCCTCTATCGCTCCTTTATCGGATATTGCTTTAAATTGACCCTCTGGGAAAAGTTCAACTCGAGAAGCTAATTTTGAAGAAGTAGCCCCTAGCAAACCCCATGCCTTATGATCTAGCGCCGTTAGAGCTAGCACATCATCGATTGTTGCATGCTCTACCCGGCTAGGTTCAGACAGGAATTGTTCACATTCTGAAAATGGGTAAGCTAACTGGGTAAAAAAAATAAAAAAAGTAAGTAGTGTTGCGACGGCGATCTTTATGGGCCTCATTTGCCTAATTTATAACCAAAAATGGTTGCATTGTAAATTTAAACCATTTATACTTATAGTTAAGGTATGCTTAACTATATTCCTGACTTGAATCGCTTAAAAGTTTTCCACTGTGTTTACGAGGCTCAAAGTCTTACAAGGGCCGCAACAACGCTTTATGTAACTAAGTCTGCAATTAGCCAAAGTATAAAATCCCTTGAAGATGAATTGAAAGAACCATTGTTTATCCGAAATAGAAAATCTATCATACCGACTCCATTTGCCGATAAGCTCTATCAAATTATTATGCCATTTCTTAGGCAGCTTGTCCTTGTGGTTCAAGGTTCGCAACAAGTTAAGATGGAAATTTTTGGGACAATTCGCATAGGAGCCCCCCCCTTGTTTACAAAAAAATTCTTGCTTCCTATCTTAGCGAACTTCAGAGCTCTGCATCCTAGAGTTCATTTTTCATTAACCCATGATGAAGTGCGTAAACAAATTGATTTAATCATACAGGGGAAGCTTGATTTTGCATTGGTCGATAGCTTCGACATTTATTTAAGCAAGAAAACGCCCGTTATTACATCAAAAATATTTGAAGAGTCTGAAGTCATGGCCTGTTCTCGTAGATACTTCCAAAAATATTTTAAAAAAAATCCCAACTTTCAAACATTATCCCAAGCAGACTTTATTGCATATGTTGAAGATGCGATGGATATTAAAGCATGGTTTCTGTCCTCATTTCAGAAAGTACCATCACGCATAGATCCTATTTTTATTTTAGAGACAGCAGATCTTATTTTGAGCGCTATTCGAAATCATATGGGATTAGGAATAGTACCCTTCTATCTAATTAAAGATGAAATAAAAAGGGGCGATATCGTGGTACTTAGACAACAAATCAAACCTCTAAATAACATTCTTAGTATTGTATTTTTAAAGCAAAAAGCGTTCTCATTAGCTGAAAAAACATTCCGAGATTTCTTTTTAAGAGAAGTAAAAAAAGTACAGGCTTTAATCTGAGGTACCTTTGATTTAAACAGAAGCCGTCTTTTCAGAACGTCTTTTTTTAGAAGGAGATTTTTTGGTTTCTTCTCTTTTTTTCTTTGCTTCCCATTCTTTCAATCTTTGCTCATCTCTTTTCATTGACTTAATAAAGGAGGGAGATGGAAATTTGGGATCTAAACTGGAAAAGTCCCCTCGGTCAAATTCATCTGATATTTTTAATAAAAGTTTTTCAGAATCACTCTTATTTGGATCATTTCTTAAGTCCTCAATATAGCTATCTAATTCAATTTCTTCTTTCTTTTTTTTATTCATTTCATCTTTCTCCTTGCCACATCTATTTTCTTATTCAAAAATATTATTTTGTAGGGGTTCATGGTGCCATATTGTTTAATTTCTTCATATACATCTGACATAAACTTTCTAAAGTGTCCACTTTTATGATCATAAATATAATTTTTAGCAAATCTAAAAATATTTCTTAGTTCTTGATCATCAATAAGTTGTAAGATTTCCATTTCTAATTTATCACTGTCCCATCTTTCTGCAAAAGATCTTAAATGCAATTCACTCATTTTCTTCTTCCATTCTTCAATAAACTCCCTTTGCTGCTCTTGCCATTCTAATGTCTTTTTTGATGTCATAAAAATCCTCCCCTAACAAGAGAAAGCAATTTTTATGCCAAAATGCTCCATTGAAATGATTGATAAATTTGGTTATTTTTTGAAAAAATGGGGTCGGATTTCCGTCCATTCATTGTTGTTGACACCCGTTTTTGAAAATAGCTATACTTAGAAAGTGTGGTACGTGGCATTACACTATACTACTATATAGTTTGATTTAAGAAAACTTAGATAAATATATGAAACTAGATGCTCATGGATTAAGCGACATTGGACGTAAGCGAGAAAATAACCAAGATAGTTATCTTTTAAATGATAAGGCCAAGCTCTATGTGGTGGCGGATGGCATGGGAGGGCATGCTGGAGGGGAGGTGGCTTCGAAGCTAGCTGTGGATACTCTCAATAAAGTTTTTTCTTATACCAATCGTTCTTTTGAGCCTTCTTCTTATTTGGTCAAAGCCATTCAAGAAGCCAATAATATGATTTATGAAAAAGCGGTTCAAGCCCCTTCTTTAAAAGGAATGGGGACCACTGTAACCTCTCTTTTATTTTCTTATGACACCGTTTTTATTGCGCATGTAGGAGATAGTCGCGCGTATTTTATTCGTGAAGGGATGATTTGGCAGCTTTCACAAGACCACTCTTTGGTTTCTGAGCAGATGGTGTCAGGGGGTGCTACCGCCATGCGAAATATTATTACACGCTCAGTGGGTTACGATCGCCAAGTGGAAGTAGATCTTTACACTAAAAAAGTAGCTGTGGGAGATACGTATCTTTTGTGTTCGGATGGCCTCTATGGTTTTGTGAGTCACAAAGAAATGGCTCAGGTGGTTTCTTCTTCCTTGTTAACTGTTGCTGCAAAAAAATTAATTGACCTCGCAAATCAAAGAGGTGGAGATGATAACATTACAGCTGTTCTTGTAAAGGTGGAGGAGGTATGATAACAAAACTTAAAATGATTAAAAAAATTAAGTTTTCTTACTGGCTTTGTACTCTTCTGGTCATTGCTTTTGGGATTTTAGGATTTAGATACTTTAAGCTGCATCAAGAATTCAAAGCCTATCAGTCTTTCTATGGACAAAGTGTTGCTATGGGAGAGCAGATTTTGGAAATTAAAAGCACGTTATCTGCATTGGATCAAACGCTGAATCAAATTACAAAGTTTTCTTCTAAGCTCAAAGTCATTGCACGAATTAAAAAAAGTGTTGAAGGCAAAAAAATAGCTGAGAAGCGAAAAAAACAAGATCCGTCTCCTCCAGATTTAGAAAAAATAAACTTAAAGGCTAAAGATTTGCGGTCAGAGGCTCAAACTCAAGCTACGTATTTGGCAGAGCTGGTGGAGTTTTTTAATGAAAATGAAACTTTGTTGACCTCAGTTCCTTCTGTAAAGCCTGCTCAAGGGTATGTGACTTCTCGATTTGGATTTCGAAGAGCCCCTGCAGGATCTTGGCAGATGCACAAAGGCATTGATATTGCAGCCAACTACGGAACTAAAGTTGTGGCCCCTGCAGATGGTCTTGTGGAAGTAGTTGGATATTCTCCCGGCTATGGGAGGCATGTTGTTTTAGATCATGGGGCAGGACAACTTATTAAGCGAGGAACAAAAATTGCTTTAGTGGGACGTTCTGGTCATGTGCGAGGCGTACATCTTCATTATGAAATTCGTGTAGACAATGTTCCTGTCGATCCTTCCGATTTCATACTCTAAGCGCCCACTTTTGTCGTTTGCCAAAAATACCTTCTCCAATTCTAACTTGAGTGGCTCCTTCTTCAATGGCGATTTTAAAATCATGTGTCATTCCCATCGAAAGTTCTGTTAAGGAAAATTGGGGAAATTGTCTTTGTAATTCTTTTTGAAGCGTTCTCATTTTTTTAAAATAAGGGCGAGACTTTTCTGGGTCTTCATGAAATGGAGGAATGGCCATGAGGCCTTGGAGCTCTACCCAGGGGCTTTTCGGCAAAGCCTGCAAAAGAGAATGGACATCTTTGGGTGAAATTCCTGATTTTGTTTTTTCCCCTCCCACATTGATTTCAATAAGGATCGATATTTTTTTTTGAATTTTTTGAGCTTCTTTATGAATGGTTTGAAATAGTTTTAAACTGTCTACACTATCTATAGATGAGACCTTATCTATAATATATTTAACTTTATTAGTTTGAAGATGTCCAATGAAATGCCACTGGATATCATCCTCTGGTTTGATCTCCGCTTCCGCGGGGACGGGATTCATTTGTGTTGCTTCCCATTTTTCTAAGAATTCTTGAACATAGTTTTCTCCAAAAAGACTAAGCCCGCATTCTGTGGCTTCTTTGATTTTTTCGGAGGGCTGTCCTTTACTGACAGCCATGAGTTGAACTTCTTTGGGAATCTCTTTTTGAAGGATTTCAAGACGAGTTTTGATGCCTGACATTTTTAAAACTGTATCATGAGGAGAATTTGTTTGACAAGAAGAGGTGCATGTCGCTATACCTCGGCATGAGTGCCTCGGTAGCTCAGTCGGTAGAGCAGCGCCCTGAAAAGGCGCGTGTCGGCAGTTCGATTCTGCCCTGAGGCATTTTTCTTTACAACATGATGCTCATCATGTTCTTATCAGATCCAATCTTGTTATTTTGTCAGAGTAAAGGAGAAAAGGTATGAAATTAAAATCAATTCTTAGTGGAATCATCTTATGTTTTGTGTTCAGTTTTATTTCGTCTGATGTCTTTGCGGTAACTGCTTGGGCGAGAAAATATGGTTTTGATTGCAATGTATGCCACTGGAGTCCCAATAAGCTCAATAAAACAGGCCAGGATTTCCTTCGGCAAGGGCATATGAACTTTAAAGAAGATGCCTCTGGAAAATCTCTGAGTGATTATTTAAGTCTTACTTCCAAGATTAGATTTAACACCTTCAAACAAGATACATTTGAACAACATGCTTTTTCTGTCTATACCGGCGGCCCATTAGATAAGGGCTTTTCATATTTTGCAGAAATGTACCTTCATGAAAATTCAGGGAATATAAGTGGGAATAGTGATTTTAGTGATTTTGGAAGAAGCAAGCTGGCTGAAGCTTTCTTACAATATACGTATGGAGATGAGAAAAAGTTTACGACTGCTCGTTTTGGGCAAATTGTATCTCAGCTTTTGTATATTCATGGAGTGGGGGGACGATTTGGAAAAGATAGAGCCATGGCGTTAACCAGTACTTTTGGAAGTACACCATATAAACCTTTTCAAAGAAACTATGGGGCAGAGGTGAGTCAGTTTTATAAAGGATTTATGGGAACAGTAGGCGTGATCAATGGAACAGGGGGAAGCCTTTTTAACGTGGTGGATAACAACCGCCATAAGGATGTCTATGCCACACTTGACTATGAATTTAATAAAGAAGGAAGCGTGGTGGGGCTATATGGATATCATGGCAAATTCCCTCGGGCAGGATTTGATGATAAATTCTTCCAAGTAGGCCCCATGTTTAACTACATGACCAAATCTTTTACACTTTCAGGATTAGCACTTTTTGGAAAAAACAACAAAAATATAGCTAGAGATAAGTCTGATAGTATAGGAGGTTATTTAGAGGCAGGATATAAAGCCTATTCGGATCTTTTAGTTCCTTATCTTCGTTTTGATTATTTTGATGCAGATACAAAGGATGAGGTGGGTAAAAGATATGGCCCTGTGGCAGGCCTTGTGTGGAGCCCTTTTTCCTATGGGCGCTTTGTAGGAGAATATACTAATATTGAAGACGACAACGGTCCAGGCGGGAATAATACTACCCATAAATTCTCCCTTGAAGCGCAGTATATGTTTTAGAACCTCAGGGTTTTAATCTGTCTTTGGTATACGTATAGTCTTCTAATGTGGTTAGTCGTTTTTCGTGATTTTCTAGTTTTTGATCATGATGTTGGAGCTTTTCCTCATGTGGGTCTCGTGCTTCAAATGCAAATTTGATGTCTGACCGAACATCTTCAATAAGCACTTTAAGTGTCATTACTCCTTGGTCAACTTTCTGGTCCATTTTTTTAATGAGGTGATCGTTATTGGCTCTCATTACTTCTAACAACTCACTTTTCATGATTTTAAGATCTTTCTTAGTTGCCATCCCCTCCAGATCTTCTTTGGTTGCCATCCCCTCCAGATCTTCTTTGGTTGCCATCCCCTCCAGATCTTCTTTGGTTGCCATCCCCTCCCCTCCAGATCTTCTTTGGTTGCCATCCCCTTCAGATCTTCTTTGGTTACTACCTGTTTAAGCGCTTCATTTATATTTTTCTTGGTGGTCTCTAGTATATCTTCCTTAGTTGCCTTCAGTGCCTGAGTTAAGTCTTGCTTTGTTAATGTCATAAAGTCCTCCTATTATAGTTTACTGGTTAAACATGTCTAGGCATTTCCCTCTTGCAATTGGCGTGCCAAAGGGAGTCATTGATTTTATTGTATTTTTTCAATTTTTTTGAAAAAAAGGGGTCGGATTTCCGTCCGTTTTCTAGTGTGTGGTGAGGTGATCGTAGCGATTGAGTTTATTGTAAAGTGTTTTAATCGTGATGCCTAGCGCTGTGGCTGCCCTCGTTTTATTTCCTTGATAATAATCCAGCGTTTTTAAGATATGAGCCTTCTCCAATTCTTCTAAGCCAACAACGGTAGAAAAATCGGAAAGAGTGGGCTTGGCTATCGAAGAAAATTTTATATGCGTTCCAATATCTTCAGGGGTAATGACTTCTCCTTCAGATAAAATCTTTAGGCGTTCAACAATGTTTTGAAGTTCTCGAATATTTCCAGGCCAATCATATTGTCTTAAAAGTTCCAAGGCTTCTGGGGTAATTTTTTTTACTTTTGCTTCTCCCCATAGATCTGCTTGTAAAAAATATTCCACAAGGTGATCGATATCTTCTAATCGTTTTCGAAGAGGAGGGACCCGAAGGGTGATCGTGTTGAGTCGATAGTACAAATCTTCTCGAAATCGTCCTTCTTGCACTTCTACTTCTAAATCTTTGTTGGTTGCAGAAAGAACGCGGACATTAACCTTCAAGGCTTTTTTTCCACCGACGCGATAAAATTCTCCTTCTTGAAGGAAGCGCAAAAGTTTTGCCTGCATTTCTTTTCCTAGTTCACCAATTTCATCTAAGAAAAGTGTTCCTCCGTGTGCCGTTTCCACAAGACCAATCTTTAGAGCATGAGCTCCAGTAAAAGCTCCCTTTTCATGTCCAAAGAGTTCGCTTTTTAAAAGATTTTCATGAAGCGCTCCGCAGTTAATGGTGACGTAAGGAGCGGCTTTTCGCTCACTCATCTCATGAAGCCGTCTGGCGATAAGCTCTTTTCCTGTTCCACTCTCTCCTTGAATCAGGACAGTGGCTTGCGTGGGAGCAATTTTATCTACCATACTTAAGAGTTGTTTTAAGGGTTTACTCGAGCCAATGATAGTGAGTGGGGGTATTTTTTTATCGATCAAATATTTTAAGGATTTATTTTCTTGTTTTAAAAGCGCTTGTTGTTGAAGAATTTTTTCATTGGCCGCTGTGAGCTCTTTTGTCTTCTCTTCTACTTTTTGTTCGAGTTCTCTATTGAAATTTTCAATTTCATTATAAAGTTTTCGGTGATGAATGGCGACAGCACATAAATCTGCAATTGTTTCTAAAACAGTGATGTCGCTTTCATCAAAAGCATTGAGTTGGTCGCTTTCCACATTAAGAGCGCCAATGACTTCGTCATACATTTTGATCAACGCGCAAAGTTCTGATTTTGTGTGAAGGCCGGGGTAGTGGTAGTAATGGATTTCTTGTGAGACATCATTGGCCAGAATGGTTTTGCCACTCTTCATACACCACCCAATAATTCCTAAATTAATGGATCGTCGTGTTTCAATTTCATCTCGATAGATGGCAACGCCTGACTTGGATTTTAAAATATATTCTTGAGATCGTGCGTCATAAATCCATAGAGCTAAGTGGTGGAAATTAAATGTTTGTTGAACAGTTTCGCTGATTTCTCGGTAAAGGTCGTCGAGGTTGGGAGTGGTCAAGATCTTGCGACCCACTTCGTTGACCATTTTTAAATGGGACGCGATTAAATCTTTATTACTCAATCAAATGTCTCCTTAAAACGTGCGGCAAATTTATAAGACAAGTGCCAAAATTGCAAGGTCTATTTTATTTTGGCGCCAGAAAAATTCTGTAAAATTCCCAAATTTAAGAAACTTAAGAATTTTTTATTTTTTCCGATAAGTAAATCATGAAGAAAAGAGGGGATTTTATGAAATTATTTTTAGCTTTTTTAAGGGGTGGCTCTGCATTCATGCTTCTTTGTGCTTCTTCCTTCCCAGCCTATTGCGAATCCTGGCAAGGATCTCGATTAGATGACGCTATCCGCCGGATGACGCTGGAAGAAAAGGTGGGGCAGCTTTTGATGGTGGGCGTTAAAGGCACAACCCTAACTTCAGAAACGCAGCGCTTAGTGAAAGAGTTAAAATTAGGGGGAGTTATTTTATACTCCCATAACGTCAAAGATTCTTCACAAATCAAAAATTTGGTTTCAGATATACAACATGAACAACCGATCCCTCTTTTTATGGCTGTAGATCAAGAGGGAGGTTCTGTTGTTCGCATTCGACAAAATACACAAGTGCTTCCTTCGGCCATGGCCATTGGAGCGACTCAATCTTCTCAGTTGGCATTTTTGTCCGGAAAGCTCACAGCCCAAGAACTTCGTTCTTTGGGGATTAATATGAACTTAGCTCCGGTCTTAGATATTAATACCAGCGAATATAACACGACCATTGGTGTGCGATCTTTTGGCCAGAATCCAGAACTCGTCTCTCAAATGGGCATGTGGTATATTGAGGGGCTTCAATCTCAAGGGGTCGCGGCAACAGCCAAGCATTTTCCAGGGCATGGAGATACGACGACAGATTCCCATTATGCAGTCCCTGTTTTAAAGAGTAAACTAGAGGAGTTGGAAAATTTTCATTTGGTTCCTTTTAGGCGTGCGATTGAAAATGGGCTCGATGCGATTATGACCGCCCATATTTCGATTCCTGCGTTAGATCCCTCAGGGCTTCCAGCCACTTTTTCTTATAATCTGCTAACGAATGTTTTGAGAAAAAAACTCCATTTTGAAGGGGTGATTCTGACGGACGATCTTGAAATGAAATCCATTCAACAAAATTATGATATTGGAACGGCCGCGCTGAAAGCAGTTTTAGCGGGGGCAGATATTGTGATGATCAGTTGGTCACATCCTAAAAAATATCACGTGTACCAAACTTTGTTAGAGGCGGCTAAAAATGGAAGTTTGAGTTCAGAAATATTAGATGCTTCTGTTAGACGTGTTTTAAAGTTAAAACTCAAACGAGGGCTCTTAGGGACTCAGCGTGAGCCTGCTGGACCCGTAGAAGAGCTGGGAGCTCCATCGGTGCAAAGGCTGGCTCAGCAGATTGCTAATCATGCGGTGACCGTTGTGTTTAACAAAAACAACACGTTGCCTCTTCAAGAAGAAGATAGTCGGCGTGTGCTTTTGGTAACCCCGCTTCCTCGTTTTTATCATGATATTAAATTTTTTCACGAACGCATAACTCCTTATTTTATTTCTCCACGTCCTACGGTCGAGCAACT
>JACPSU010000087.1 GCA_016193105.1 Deltaproteobacteria bacterium
AGAGGAAAAAATGCTTGATCTTTTTATAGATTTAGAGATAAAGGAGCTCATTTTGGAGGTGGCTGATACATTTCAGCACAAAAAGAGAGTTGATTTTTCTTTGAGTGTAGAGAAAATAAATAATTTACACTTAAAACAACGCTTGATTCAAGGGGTGTTGGAAAAAGAAAATCAAAACAGAACTTCAGAAGAATGGCGTGCGGTATATCAAGATTGCGTAAAGCGACTTTATAAAAAAAATCTTGAACGATTAGAAAAAGGTCTGTTGAGTCAAATTAAGGCTTTAGAGAAAGAGCCGGGGACTTCGGGACTTCAAGAGAAAGAAAAGATGATCTTGTTGGAGCAGTATCAAAAACTTGCAAAACAAAAACAGCAGTACCACTAGGGAGCAAAAAATGGCCAAAAAGAAAATTAATAAAAAGAAAAAAGAGATTAAGAAAAAACTATCTAAAAAGATGATCAAGAAAAATGAGGCTCAAGAAGACCTTCTTGACGAAGATCAACCTAAACACTCCAAAGAAGTTGCTGCCCTGAAGGGTGGCTTGGAGCATAGTAAAGAGCTCCAAAAGCTTATTGAGTTAGGCAAAGAGCGCGGATTTTTGACCTATGAAGAAATTAATGAGTTTTTGCCTCCTGATGTAGTTTCTCCAGAAAAAATTGATGATGTGATGACCGTTTTTAATCAGATGGATATTGATGTGGTGGAGTCCAAGCCTACAGGTCCTAAGTCTGAAGAAGATTTGGAAGGTGCCCCAGAAGATGAGTTTTTAGAATTGGAAGAAGAAGGGGCCGATTTATTTGCTAAAGCAGAAGAGGAAGAAGAAGAGAAGGAAGAAGTTGCGGTTAAAGCAGATGATCCGATTCGGATGTATCTTCGAAAAATGGGATCTGTTTCGTTGCTCAGCCGAGAAGGGGAAGTAGAGATCGCCAAAAGAATTGAAGAGGGGGAAACGAAGGTTCTAAAAGAAATCTTACACTCCTATACAGGGATAAAAGAGATTTTAGATATTGGGGATAAGTTAAAAAAAGGAAAAATTCGGGTTCGAGATGTGATTAAAGGACTTGATGAAGAAGAGATGATTAATGAAGAGCTCTATCTGGATCGGGCTTTAAAAATTATTGCGAAGGTTAAAAGCTATGAAGAGAAAGCAAGACCTATTACAAAAAAATTAGCGAATAAAAAAATAAAAGAACAGCTTAAGCAAGAACTTCACGAGAAACTTCAAAAAATAGATGCAGAGATTGTTCAGCAATTTCGAGAGGCAAGCTTTAACCGAAAGACGCTGAATAAAATTGTAGGGCGTTTAAGCCAGTTTGTACTGCGTATTGAAGAAGCCGATTATGAACGACAAGCCTTTTTGGAAAAAGCAGGAGTGAAAGAAGAAGCAGAGCTGAAAAAACTGATTAAAACAGTGAGCCGGGGTGGAAAAGCAGCAAATGCTATTTTAAGATCCGTCTCTTTGAGAAAAGAAGATATTATAGAAATTGATAAGGAAATTAAAAATATTTACCGAAAATATCGACGAGTTGAATTGGAAAGTGCTCAGCCTGTCGGGTCATTAAAAAAGACTTATTATGCGATTCGAGCAGGGGAGCGAGAAGCAGATATCGCAAAAAATGAATTGATTGAAGCAAATTTAAGGCTCGTTGTTTCCATTGCAAAAAAATATACCAATCGAGGGTTACAATTTTTGGACTTGATTCAAGAGGGCAATATTGGGCTTATGAAAGCAGTGGATAAGTTTGAGTATCGTCGAGGATATAAATTTAGTACGTATGCAACGTGGTGGATTCGTCAAGCCATTACTCGGGCCATTGCAGACCAAGCTAGAACCATTCGTATTCCAGTTCATATGATTGAAACCATTAATAAGCTTGTTCGTACCTCCAGGTATTTAGTTCAGGAGATCGGGCGAGAACCAACTCCGGATGAGATTGCTGTAAAAATGGAAATGCCTGTTGATAAAGTGCGGAAAGTATTAAAAATTGCAAAAGAGCCGATCTCTCTTGAAACACCTATTGGAGAAGAAGAGGATAGTCATTTAGGAGATTTTATTGAGGATAAAAAAGTAATTTCTCCTCAAGATGCTGTGATTAATTTAAATTTGTCTGAGCAAACTCGAAGAATATTGTCGACTCTAACTCCCAGAGAAGAAAAAGTCCTCAGAATGAGATTTGGAATTGGGGAGAAATCAGATCACACTTTGGAAGAAGTTGGAAAAGATTTTGATGTAACCAGAGAGCGTATTCGTCAAATTGAGGCTAAAGCTTTAAGAAAGCTCCGTCACCCCAGTCGAAGTAAAAAACTTAAAGCATTTGTGGACAATTAAAAAGATTTCAAGGTATAGTGCCGAAAAGGTTTTGGGGCCTGTAGCTCAGTTGGTTAGAGCCTCCGGCTCATAACCGGGTGGTCCCAGGTTCAAGTCCTGGCGGGCCCACACAAAAATGGGAAATTTGAGCGTGCTCAAAGATTTAGAAATTCTTCAAGAACTTCAAAAGCTAGATCTCGAGATTGATCAACTCCAGTACAATAAGAACACCTACCCCAAACATATTGAACATTTGAACGAGACTTTAGAAGCTGAGAAGAAAAAAAGTGAAATCAAACGACAGACTCTTCTAGATCTTGAAAAAAAGAAAAAATCTTTAGACTTAGATTTGGCAGACAAAGAAGGAAAAATAAAAAAGTCCGAAGAAAAAATGATGGCTGTAAAATCCAATGAAGAATATCAAGCCATGAAGCGAGAAATAGAAGGCTCAAAACAAGACAATGGATTAATTGAAGAACAAATCTTGGAAGTAATGCTTCAAATAGATGATGTAAAAAGTAGTTTAAATCAATTTGAGGCTGAAACTGCAAAAAATGCTCAAGCTGTGTTACAAGAAATTCAAAAAGTGAAAGCCGATCTTTCTCATATTGATGAGGCTTTAAATGAAAAAAATAAACTTCGCCAAGTGAAGGTTCAGGATCTTTCTTTGGATACCTTGGCTGTCTATCAGCGCATTCGGACGAAGGAATCTTTGGCTGTTTCTGAACTGATGGGTGGGAAGTGTATTGGATGTAGTATGACTCTTCCTCCTCAACTCTACAATCAAGTTCATAAAGGGGATGCGATTCATTTTTGTCCAAATTGTTTGCGAATCCTCATTTATTCCATTAAAAAGTGAAAGTTCAACTTTATATAGATGGGGCCTCTCGGGGGAATCCTGGTTTGGGAGGGGCTGGAGCTTATATGGCGGACGAAGATGGAAATGAAATCCTTCGTTTGACAAAATATCTGGGTACTGTAACCAATAATATGGCGGAGTATGCAGCTCTGCTTTTGGGACTTAAAGAAGCGAAGAAACGAAAATTTAAAGAGATTCTGATCTTTTCAGATTCAGAACTTTTAGTGCGACAAGTTCAGGGGGTTTATCAGGTCAAAAATGCGGTCTTGAAAAAAAACCATGAAGAGGTTATGAATATTTTGAGAAATTTTAACTATAAAATTTCTCATGTTCGCAGAGAGAAAAATAAAATTGCAGATCAATTGGCCAATGAAGCCATTGATCAAGCCTTAGAGAAGTGAAGTTGATTGGGTGATCGCTCTTTTGAAAAAAAGAGAGGAAAGTCCGGGCTCCACAGGGTGATGATGCTGGGTAACACCCAGGAAGGGAACTCATCCAAAAGATGAGGAACCTTATGGAAAGTGCAACAGAGAGTAGACGTCCCAAAATCTAAAGTTTTGGGTCAAGGTGAAACGGTGAGGTAAGAGCTCACCAGTAAGAAGGGGAACCTTCTTAGCTAGGCAAACCCCATCAGGAGCAAGACAGAATAGGAAAGCAGCTTGAGAATGCCCGTCTCAAAAATAGTTATTTTCTGCTTTCGGGTATGTCGCTAGAGGGGAAAAGTAATTTTCCTCCCAGAGGAATGATCGCATCTTCTTCGGAAGAACAGAACCCGGCTTATAGATCGACTTCACTTCCTATTTTTTATAACTGAGACATTAGTATCTAGAGCTTAATCCTATAAAGAAATTGTTTCCGATTTGATCCGCTCCTATAAGACCAATCTGAACTCCCCCTGAGATGTCCCAGTTGTCATGCAGATGATATTCTAAGCCTGGGGTGAGAGAAAAAATTTCTTTAGAAGAATATCCTAGGTTTTGAAGATCTCCCTTTAGCTCTAAATCTAGGGAGTCTGTGGTCTTTAAGGTGGCCAAGGCATTTAAAGAATTAATTCCAGAATCTTTATTTCCAATCCCAGCCAAAAGCTCTCCTTGGATACTTAAAGCACGCTCTACAATGACTTTTTTTACAAGTCCCTGCGGATAAAAACCAATCGTATTGCCTTGTGTTAAAGAATGACTTCCTTTGCCTAGAAAGCCTATTTTAGCTCCTAGGGCTATTTGGGGATTTTTTTCATCTTCCGATCGAAGGCGGTAGAGAAATCCACCTCTGAGTCCTCCAAATTCAATTCCTTTTTGTGTTTGGGGAAAAAGACTGGTTTCAGCATTAAGTTCCCAATGCTCTTTCCATCCATATTGGCCTTTTAGGCCTAGATTAGCTCCGACATGACTGGACGAAAAATAGTGGTAATCTACTTGGGCCTCTCCATTGATGAGCTCGTAAGGCAAAACGAGAGGACGATCAATTCGAGAAGAAGGATAGGCAACGGGAGGACGAACGGGCACTTCTTTTGAAATCACTTTTTCAATTTCAATTTTTATTCTTTCCTCTGGGTGGTTATGGCCACTCGACTTTCCAAAAGAGAAAGGCGTTAGTAAGAATATTGTAAAGATTGGTAAGATCGTTTTCTTCATAAATAGCTCCTTTCTATTGAAGGATTATAGGAAAGAGCTATTTATGAAGTCAATAAAAACCGCTATTTTTAAGCAGCTTCTTTTTGGTGAGTTTTGCTCACTTGTTCATTACATTCTTTTTTAAAGAACTCAATTTCTTCTTCTACTTTTTTTATTTCTTTTTGTAGATGTTCTGCTTTTTCAGTGAGTTCTTTGATTTTGGGTTCTTTATAGGGATTATTTTCTCGAACCTTGGAAGATCCAATCATTTGTTGGCCAAGTTGGGCACAGGCATCTTGGTATTCTCTGTAGAGTTTATGCTTTTTGGCATTCAGTGCTGTGAGCTTGCCTGCTTCTTTAGCACGAATGGCTAGGACCTTTCCTTCTTCTTTGGTGTAATCCGCTGCTTTTTTCATCCAGCCTTTAATGGATTGCAGCACTTTTTCTGATATTGGTTTCATTTGTTTACCTCCCCTTATGTTAAAGTTAAGCCACTTTTTTAAGTGAATCTTTTTCTTTTTTGGCTGTTTCATTATCCTGTCCCCCTTCCAGCATTTTTATTTTTTGATTTTGTTGATCCATTTGTTTTTGAAGTGAAGCCATCATGGTGTTAAACGACTCTGCCAGCTCTTGAAAACAGTCAGTAAGTTTTTATTAAGGAATTGTTTTTCGATTTGAAGCAGTTCATTGACCACAGGAGAAGCAATCATTCCACTTTCAATGAGAGGGTTTAAATTAAGGTCAATATAATGTTTGGTCATGACCACAAACACCAGACATAAGAGTGAGGCCAGCCCAACCAGAAGACCAATGTATCGAAACTGAAAATCTTGGTTTATCAGATATTGGCGTCTTCTAAAAAAAGGTGTGTTTTTAAGTTTCATCATTATTTCACTCCCGTCTTTTTTCAGTATCAATGGTAAACGTAGAAGCAGGGGCAACAATTTTGCCATTGGAACTATGAATAGCAAAAAGGCTCACATCAAAACTTCGATAAACGGTTTCAACTAAGGGGAGCTCTAAAGAACTCTTCTTAAGAGGGCCATAAGGCATCATTGTCTTTTCTGGAGGGAGAGGGAGTGTTTTATTTTTCACCGAAGCAATGGATCTTGGAGTGAGCGAGAGCTCAGCAAAGTAAAAAATCTTTGACTCTTTGGTGGGAAGTTTCCAATGAAGAACGACTTTGCCTTTTTCAAGCACGACATCGCGATTTAAAACAATAACATGAGGGTTTGTTTTCCAATTGAGTGTCATGAGTTGACTTTGATCGTCCGTCAGATAGAGCATATTAGAAAAAAGCACCATCCCTTTGGGAGCTTTGGTATAAAAAGTGGGATCTTGGAAATTTTGATTTGGAGAATATTTTCCAGTCATGAGTTGCTTTTCCCAGTCAATGATGTTGAGTGTGTATTTTTCGTCAATCGTTACCATCAAATGTTTGCTGATATAAAATCCTCCTTTTACTTTTTGGTGAGGCAGCATCAATTCTTTTAGGGATTGATTCCAGTTTTCTGGATCTAGCTCAATTAAAAGAGAGTCTTCTCCTTGCGAAAGAGCAACGGTAATCGTTGGAGTAATGGGATTTAGCCACATTTCTTCAATGGTCATGTCTTCTGGAAAAAGCTGAGAAGTGGTGATCATTTTTACAATGGGTTTTTTTTCAGAGAGATCTAATACGAGAACATCTCTATTTTTACATATGCCATAGAGCTTATTTTTATGATAGGGATGAGAACTTAATGCTACGAGTGGACTTTTTATTTCTGCTGCTAAGTTAAAAATTTTATCTGCTTCCCCATTTGGAGAAATTTGAATGAGATTAAATCCTTGGCTAACAACTATTTTTTGTGGTTGCTGAGTTGCTGTCAGTGCCTCAATGGGTTGGGTAAAATGTCTCAAAATAGATTTTAAATCAATCGCAGAAGCTGTAATAAAAGTAGCTCTTTCAAACGCGATTGGAGCTTCAAAGGTTTGTCGATCCAATGCTATGAGCGGGGATTCTGTTAATAAAAATACATGACGATCTTTTTGTCCTGCTCCCTTTTGGAAATAAGCAAAACTCAAAAAAAGAGCTATGATAAGGACAAAATACACACTGGCTTTCCAGAAAAATAGTTTTTCACGAAGCATAAGACCTTCTTTCAGCTCAATGTACGTACCACACTGCTATACTTATAAATTATAGGCCAAAGCCAAAATTTGTCAATTTCGTATGGAGTGGTTAAAAGTTCTACGGGATTAAGGGGTACTGTAAAAAATATACCTAATTTATACCATATGCTTAACTATTTGTTTTTATTTGATAATTTATATTTTTATTAAATATAAAGAGTTGGCACGAAGCTTGCTTAAGCTTACTTCTGTAAAATTCTCAGAAGTATTCAAGAACACCTTCTGTCAAATTTTACACAACACAACGATACCTTATTATTGAAATGGTTCAGGTCGCCCGGCCTGGACCATTTCTTTTTCGCCACAGATATACTTCGCTCTATTTATGAATCTCTACATTTTTGAGGATATTAATAGACATGGCATTGAGAGCATAGCCATGGATATAAGGCTTAATCAGGACGTTTTGGGCATCAATAAAAAGAGGAATGATAGGAGCCTCTTCTTCTGTGAGAAGCTTTTGAGCCTTATGGTAGATGGGCAAACGTTTAGAGATGTCTAATTCTTTTGCCCCAGCTTCAATGAGGGCATCATAAGATTTATTTTTCCATCGAGTGAGATTATTTCCAGAATAAGAAGTAAAAAGATTTAGAAAGTTATCTGGATCTGGGAAATCAGCTCCCCATCCCAGCCTCCACAATGGAGGCGCATCTGTTTGTAATTGTTTGATGTAAACTTTCCATTCTTGGTTTTCGATCGTAAGCTCAATATTTAAATTTTGTTTCCATTGTTGCTGGAGACTTTCAGCAATGACTTTGTTGTCGTCGCGAGTATCATAAGCCATTTTTATTTGTGGGAAGCCTGCCCCATTAGGATATCCCGCTTGGGCAAGAAGGAGCTTTGCTTTATCGAGGTCAAACTTAAGGCCAATTTCTGGTTCGTATCCTTGCATGCCTTTGGGGATCCAAGAAGTCGTGGGGATTTGATTTCCACCAAGAAGAGTCGTGAGTTGAGTGCGATCGATGGCCATAGAAAATGCTTTTCGAACTCTTACATCCGAAAAAGGTTTTTTAAGAACATTCATGCCATAATAATACCCTCGTAAAAAAGGGCCATTTTTATGATCTGGATGATTTTTATACTTTGCAATGAGAAGGGGTGGAATTCTTCGGATGAGATCCACCTTGCCTGTTTCATAGAGGGAGAGGGCTGTGGAATCTTCATTAATAATATACGCTGTTGCAAGTTGAACTTTAGGTTTGGGGCCATAGTAGAGAGGATTGGCTTCTAAAACCACTTTGTAATCATGTTCCCAGGCTTTCAATTTAAACGGACCACAGGTAACGATATTTTGAGGCTCGGTCCATTGAGGAGCGCCGAATTTTTCAACAATGTCTTTTCGTAAGGGAAAAGTAGCCCAAAAGGCATGAAGAGTTAAGAAATAAGAAGCCGGATGCCAAAGATCAATGACTAATGTGTGGTCGTCTTTGGCGTGAACCCCCACTTGGTTAAAATCAGAAATCTTTTTGGAGTTATAGTCCTGTGCATTTTTAACATCGAAAAGAAAGTAAGCGTACTCAGATGCTGTTTTGGGATCTAAAAGTCTTTGCCATCCATCCACAAAATCTTGAGCTGTTAAAGGCTTTCCGTCGCTCCAGGTGACATCTTTCCTTAAATAAAAGGTGTAGTGTAGGCCATCTTTAGAAATATCCCATTTTTCAGCCAAGGCAGGTTGGACGTTTAAATTGGCATCGTACTGAACCAGCCCTTCCATTAAATTAAAAATAATATCTGCTGAAACGTTATCTGTAGCCAGGGACCAATCTAGAGTCGGGGGTTCAGAGACAATAACAAATCGAAATTCATTAGAGGGTAAAGATTTTTTGGACCAAGGCTTTGCATAAAGCATAAGGCCTACGATGAGAAGGATTACAGCAATCCAAGAGTATTTTTTCATGAAGTTTTTTCGCTCCTATGTGTTTTTTAATTTAGGATCGAGAGCATCTCGAAGCCCATCTCCTAAGAGATTAAATGCTAGAACAGTTAGAAATATAGCCATTCCTGGGAAAAAAATCAAATAGGGGTAACTTTTAAATGCTTGGAAGCCATCATTGGCCAGCGATCCCCAGCTACTAAAAGGGGGTTGAAGCCCCAATCCGATAAAACTTAAAAAAGATTCGGAAAGAATAGCCGCTGGAATTTCAAAAGTGAGGGTTACGATAATGGGGCCTAAAATATTGGGGAGAATGTGTCTTGCAATAATGGTTTGGTGTCGGACCCCTACTGCACGGGCTGCTTCTACGTAAGCCATTTCTTTAACCTGTAAGATTTGCCCTCGTACAATTCGAGAGACGGAGACCCATTCGACGATTGTGAGAGCAAAAAAAATTCCAAAAAGTCCTGGGCCAAAAATAACTCGGATAAGAATAATTAAAAGTAAAGAAGGAAAGGTATAGAGGATATCTACAATGCGCATTAAAATATTATCGAGTCGTCCCCCTACATATCCAGAAAGAGAGCCATAAATGGTTCCTACAATCAAAGAACAAAAAGCAATAATAATTCCGACAGACATAGACATGCGAGTGCCATAAATGACCCGACTAAAAAGATCACGTCCTAGAATATCTGTTCCCATCAAATAAGTTGTATTAGGAAACAAAAGTCTATCTTGAGGACTTTGAGTTTCATAACTAAAAGGAGCGATGACATCTGCAAAAATGGCAACTAAAATAATGCCGACAATGTAGATAAGACTAATGACAGATGCTTTATTTTTAAAAAGCCTTTTCCAAGCATCTTGCCACAAAGAACGAGAATTTGATTTTTTCAGTGTTTCGCTCATGAGAGTTTAATTCTAGGATCTACTAAAGCGTAGAACACGTCTACCAGGATGTTAGCTATAATGAGAAGCACAGCATAGACAAGAGTAACTCCCATAATGAGAGTGTAGTCTCGGTTTGTAACAGCTAAAATAAAGTGTTTTGCGATGCCAGGAATAGCAAAGACATGTTCAATGACAAAAGATCCTGTAATGATCCCAGCAAGGAGAGGCCCAGAAATCGTAATCACAGGAATCAAAGAATTTTTAACCACATGTTTTAAAATGACCCACACTTCGTTGAGTCCTTTGGCTCGGGCTGTTCGGACATAATCTGCTTTGATCACATCGAGCATGCTGGTTCTCATGAGTCGGGCGATAATAGCAACAGGCCTAAGTCCTAAGGCAATTGTCGGTAGAATTTTATATTCCCAGCCGCCATCCCAAAGCCCCGCAGGAAGCCAAGCCATTTTAATTGAAAAAATATAAATGAGTAAGGCTGCCACTAAAAAACTAGGAAGTGTAATGCCAGAAATCGCTGTGAACATGGCTGCATTATCTATCCAGGTATTATGTTTATAAGCCGCTAAAATAAGTGCAGCATAAAATCCTAATTCCACAGAAACAGGAAGGCTATCTAGAATGATATCTGTGACGGATCGTCCCAAATATTTATAAGAAGGCCCCAGATCTCCTTGCGCCAGCCCTTTCATGTAATAAAAGTATTGAGTTTCTGTAAGGACATGGATCCATTTTTTTTTATAGAAAGCAGGGGTGTTGATAAATGTAGGTTTATCTAAATGATATTTAGCCTCGATATTGGCTTTAATTTCAGGTGGGATCGCCTTATCTTTATCAAAGGGCCCCCCTGGGGTGACACGCATAATACAAAAAGTAAGAGTTGCCAAAATGAAGATGACAGGGATCGAAATAAAAAGACGTTTTAAAATAAAAAGTAACATTAAACGACAGAGTCTAAAATTATTTTATGTTTCGCTCTAACCAAAGTTGGTCAAAATACCAACGATCCAGGGGATTCATTTGAGCCCCTTTGACTTCATCTCTCCACATAGATTGATGAGCATAGACATAGAGAGGAATAATAGCTGTGTCTTCCTCTAATAAAATCTTTTGAGCTTTATTGTACATGTCTACTCGCTTTGTTTTATCCAAAATGACTTTTGCTTTTTCAGTGAGAGAATCAAATTTTGAGTTACCCCAATGGGTATGGTTATTGTCGCTATATGATGTAAAAAGGCTCATAAAATTGTCTGGATCTGGATAATCTGCGTTCCATCCTAAACGAAACAAATGGAAAGGAGCTGTTTCAGGAGAGGTATGAGAGCCCTGAAGAGAGTTGTTGTATACTTTCCATTCTTGATTATCGATCGCCATGGTAATCCCTAAGTTCTTTTTCCATTGGGCTTGTAAATCTTCGGCAATGGTTTTGTGAGCCTCATTGGTGTTATAGATAAATGTGATGGTTGGAAAAGGTTCTTTAGTTTTAGAATGAACCCAACTTATAGTATTCCCCTCTTTCTTTTCATATCCTGCTTTTTTCATCCATTCTTGAGCTTGTTCGATATTGAGTTTGTATCCCAAATCAGGATTATATCCTTGCATCCCCATGGGGATTAAAGAAGAAGTTGGGATATCCCCTTTTTGTAGCATTTCTGTAATTTGATTTCGGTTGATAGAGCTTGCGAGAGCTTTTCGGACATAAGGATTATTGAGTGGAGCTTTTTTGGTATTCAGTCCAATATAATAGGTACTTAAAAAATTTCCTGAGTGAAATTCTGGTGTTTGTTTGAGTTTGGGAATGTCAAGCGTAGGAACTTGGGTGATGATATCTAGCTTTCGTGTTTGGTAGAGACTTAAGGCTGTCGATTGTTCCACAATCATAAAGCACTCTACTTTTTTTAATTTTCCTTTTGCGCCATAGTAATTTTCATTACGTTCAAGCGTGAGTTGATAATCATGTTTCCAGTGTGTGAGCTTAAAGGGGCCATTGGTGACGATATGTTCTGGGTCTGTCCAACGATCTCCCCATTGATCAATGACATCTTTTCGTAGAGGAGAAAGGCTTGAAAACGTTGAAACATGTAGAAAATAAGAGACAGGGCTTTCAAGTGTGATTTGGAAAGTGTGATCATTGATGGCTTTAATTCCAACTTTTGAAAAATCTTTGATCTTTCCTTCGTTAAACGCTTTTGCATTTTTAATATCAAATAAAAAATAGGCATATTCCGCAGCCGTAGCTGGTTCAATCAAACGACGCCATGAATATTCGAAATCTTGGGCTGTGACTTTTTTCCCATCCGTCCATAAAACATCATCCCGTAAGGTGAAGGTGTAAACTTTTCCACCTTCTGTGATTTTCCAAGACTTGGCTACTTTTGGAACAATTTTTAAATCTGGGGTTGAAATATCATAATCCGTAAGATTATCCATGAGGTTTTCAATGACCAAATTAGAGGTTGTGTCTGTCGCTTTAGATGGATCTAAAGAAGGAGGCTCTGTTCCTAAGTTAAAATAGAGCGTGTCATTCGTGAGTTTAGATCGCGAAGAACACGATAAAAGTAAAGTGAAACTGATTAAGACCAAAAAGAGTAAGTGACTGATTTTTTTCATAGTTTATGCTTTTTAGCGCATCGTTCTTCCGAAGTCAATGAACCTTTGTTGCTTGACAGAGGGGTAAATTAATTCTAATTTTTGAAAAGTATATTTTTTTATGGGCTACTCAAAAATTTCAGTATATTTAGCTTGTCCGAGATGCTTTAAGGACCTTAATTTTGAAGATCAACAGATAGTTTGTTCCAATCGTCATGTATTTCCTATTATAGAAGGGGTCCCTCATCTTTTAATAGATGTGCAGGATAAGGGTGCTGTTCAGACAGCGGAACTCTATGGCAGATTATGGAAAAAAAACAACTATTCTGTAATGGGGACAGCTCCTTCCACTTGGCATTTTGATAAGATACAAGAGGTTTTGCCTCATCCTGTTATTCATGGACATGTAGGGGTAGAAATTGGGTGTGGAAGTGGTTATGACACCTATCTTTTGGCTAAGAAATATCCAAATGTCACTTTTTTAAGTTTTGATATCAGCGAAGGGGTATTTACAGCTAAGATGTTAACGCAGGGATTTCCTAATGTTTTTTTGTTTCGAGCCTCTGCTTTAAATATCCCCATTAAGACAAAAAGTTGTGATTTTGTATATTCTTATGGTGTCTTACATCATTTGCCAGATCCTTATCGTGGATTTAAAGAATCAGTTCGAATTTTAAAGCCTGGCTCTCCTTTTTCCCTTTATCTTTATGAAAAGCATGAAAGTAGTTTTTGGAAAGCTAAGGCAATACAAGTTGTGAGTTGGTTGAGAAAGTTAACTTCTAGTTTTTCTCCGAAAACATTGGAGATACTTGCCATGGTTTTTTCGCCCTTTGTGGTGGTATTTTTTAGTTGGCCTGCTCAAATACTCAGGAGATTTCATTGCACACAAAGAATAGCCCAGAGGATTCCATTTAATTTTGGTACAGGTTTGTTTTCTGTCAGGGGAGATTTGTATGACCGTTTTGGTGCCCCTTATGAATATCGTTTCAGTAGAGGAGATTTAATGGGGTGGTATCAAAGTGTTCAGTGTGAAGATCCCTTCTTTGGAAAAATGAAAGACAGTGCAGGGTGGGTTACCTCTGCTAGAACCTCCTCTAAAGGGGTTTGTTGACGCATGGGGATAGGTGTGGTATTTAATCATCCGGTATGGAACTTTACGAAACGACTAAAAAGCTCGATTTAAGAAGTGCGATTTGCCCTTATACGTTTTCCAAGACCAAACAAGCGTTGACCGAAATGGGGAGCGGGGATATTTTGCAGGTCCGTTTAAACTCTGGTGAACATATGGAAAATGTTCCTCCGGCCGTTTTAAATTTAGGACATCAAGTTTTGGATATCGTTAAAGATGGCAGCTCCTATCTTCTCTACATTATGAAGCAATAAAAGGTACTATGCTCTTAAAGCCCTCTTTTTGGGTTGTTGTCTTCTCTTTTTTCACTGCTCCGGTTTTTGCAAATCAATGGATCTTTTTTCAAAACCATCTTCATTCTACTGATGACCATTCCTACAGTCGCTTTCCTGAAAGTACCCCCTCTTTTGAGTCCTATAGCGCAGAAGGTATTCAGACGTTAGTCCAAATGGCTAAAGAGGCTGGTATTCAAGCCTTAGTGAAGCCTTTGTGCCGCGTGATCCCAGAGGGCCTCTGGAAGGGGATGACTATAAGAATATGATCTCCGGTGTACATGACAAGGGGGGACTTGTTGTGATTAACCACCCTAAGTCGTTATATTTACCTCACCGCTGGCCTTCTACGTCCTATGATGCGGATGGGATTGAGCTCAATTTTTCATCTTTTATGATGCCAGACTCTGTCATTGAGTGGTGGCAGCAAAATTTAAGAGTGGGCCGAAAACTTTTTTTATTGGGAGGGAGTGATTTTCATGTTGGAAACTGGGGCGAGCCCTTTCAATCTACCAACCTAGTTTGGGTGAAGGATTCTACGAAAGAAACTCTCTTGGAAGCATTAAGAGCGGGCCGGCTTCAAGTCTTAAGATCTCCTTCTTCTCCAAAAATTGAGTTAACACTCATGACTGAAAAAGAAAGTTTTCATGTGGGAGATCAAGTGGTGTTGGATGGATCTTTACAAAGTGTTTTCCTTGAGATACATGTAGTCGGGAACGAAGCCAAAAACTTAGAAGGGACAATTGTGCGTTTATTTAATCGGCGAGGAGAGATTGCATCATTTGAAGTGACCGCTCAGGACTTTACTTGGACAGGAAGTTTTACTCCCAAGCATTCTAAAGATTTTCTTTGGGCTACAGCAGAAAAAGATTCTGAGCTTCAAACTCTCTTAAACCCTATTTATATTGAAAGTTTTTAAATTATGATTGTTGGTGTTCCAAAAGAAATTAAAAATAATGAAAACCGTGTGGGTTTGGTTGTTGCGGGGGTAAAAACTCTTGTTCAATATGGCCATAAGGTTTTGGTTGAAAAGCATGCGGGTGAAGGATGTGGAATTCAGGATGAAGATTATCGTCAAGCTGGGGCAGAGCTGGTTGATTCCGCCAAAACTATTTTTGATGAAGCAGATCTGATTGTAAAAGTGAAGGAGCCCGTTGAGCCTGAATTAAACTATATAAGACCCAATCAAGTTCTTTTTACCTTCTTACACCTGGCGGCTGTTCCTTCTTTAGCAACTGCGCTGGTTGAAAAAAAAGCAACCGCCATTGCCTATGAAACGATTCAGCTTCCAGATTTATCTCTCCCTGTTTTAAAACCGATGAGTGAGGTGGCTGGAAAATTGGCTACGCAAATTGGTGCTTATTTTTTACAAAAAGATAAAGACGGGAAAGGAAAAGGAATTCTTTTAGGGGGAGTTCCAGGGGTCAAGCGAGGGCAAGTCACAATTATTGGGGGTGGCGTTGCTGGGATGAATGCTGCGAAAATTGCAATTGGTATGGGGGCAGAAGTAACGCTTGTGGATCGAGATGTAAAGCGGCTTGAGTATTTAGATGATATTTTTGGAACACGGATTAAAACACTCATGTCTAATATTTCTAACGTGGAAGAATCTGTTCGAGAATCAGATATGGTGATTGGAGCTGTCCTTGTGACGGGGGCTAAAGCCCCAAAGCTTGTGACACGAGATATGGTTTTAGGAATGGAAGCTGGTTCTGTGATACTTGATATTTCTATTGATCAAGGCGGCTGCATTGAAACGATGAAACCTACGACGCATGATCATCCTACGTTTGAAATTAATGGTGTCATTCATTATGGTGTGACCAATATTCCCGCAGCGGTGGCCCGAACATCCACTTATGCACTCACCAATGTGACCTTTCCTTATGTTCTTCAGTTAGCCAACAAAGGATTTGAAAAAGCCATTCGCGAAAATGAAGCGCTCTATAAAGGGGTCAATGTGTGCCACGGAAAAATTACTTATAAAACTGTGGCAGATGATCTTGGGCTCAAGGCTTCTTCAGTTGCATCACCCATGATTGAACGATCAAGAATCCGGACTCCAACCCATGTTGGCATTGCATGATCAGAAACGCTTTGACCTCGGACTGTAAAACGATTTCTTTGATCCTCTTGTGGTGTTGAGGTTTGAAGGGCAAAGGCCTTTCCTATAGGAAGAGAAACTGTTTTGCCTATAACTTCCTCATCAAGATGCGGCTTGATGGAAATAGTTTTTCCGTTTATGTGGATGAGATTTACAAAATCCTCTGGACTGGCAAGATCGTCTATCGAATTTATTCTTTCCATGTTGTTGCCAGTCCTGATCGCCAGTTCCTGCTCGTCTATGTTGTGAAGCTTTAAAAATCGTCTCAAATTATCCCGTACCAATTCTATTTGTGAAACTATGCTGTTTCTTCTGGTCCATTCGCCTGGGCTCGTCTCCTCATAGAACACTATTGGTGTTACGCTTTCATCAAATTGGTAACCGAGGCGAGCCCAAACCAGTCTTCCTGTCCAATTTGCAATAACTCGCTCTCTTACAACGCCAATTGGTTTGAGAAACTGTTCCGTGTACCACTTGTGAAAGACCTCGCTGATTCCACGTGCCTCCTTGGCATTGGGGTTGATTTTCATGTAATCACTATTTGCAAATAAACCTTTTTCTGGGCATTTCGTCAAAGTCGAGGACCAAACTCCAATGGGTTCGGAACTGCTGGACGAGTAGAAGGTTCCTAAGGCGACAACGTGGGGCTCTTTCAGGTCAGATCTTTCAAAGAGCGTAATCTCCATGCGAACTGGGTATCGTGCAGACTTCTCATAGCTGAATGCTTTGGCAAGCTGTTCAACTCGGCGCAAATCTATACCCAAGTCGGATTGTACTCTACTGGGGTTAGCGATCGGCTCCAATAGCGTGAGATAAGAATACAAGCGCCCATTGCCGATATAACTCGCCTGCAGAAGGCTTGCTAATGTTTGATTCTCCATGGCTTTATCTGGAATTGTTTTTCCTGCTAAAATCTCCTCGCATCGCAAGACGTATTCATGCATTTGCGGACTCATAGAATCACCCGCTTTAGCGAGGAGTGACTGCGTTAAAACCAATAAAATCATATAAATAACGACCATTAATTGCCTGTTCATAGGACGCCTCCAGTTCGTTGGGGGGGTACCTCCAGAACTCCCGATCTTTTTACCTTGATATATTAATTAAGTAAAGTTAATCTATTTATATAAATAATTAAGTTATGCTTAATATACCTGACCTAAACCGCATAAAGGTTTTTCACTATGTGTTTCATGCCGGATCGATCGTAGAGGCAGCGAATATGCTTCATGTAACGAGTTCTGCGGTAAGTCAGGCCATTAAAAACCTGGAACAAGAAATCGGCGAATTACTCTTTCAGCGCCTGAGAAAAACATTGGTACCAACCAAAGCCGCTGAGAATTTAAATCAAGTTGTCGATCCTTTTCTGCAGCAATTGAAACAAGTACTGAAAGATTTAAATCAGGTAAAAATTGAAGCAATGGGAAGACTGCGGATTGGAGCGCCTCCGATGGTTGGCAGCAAATTGCTGGTTCCGTTATTGGCAAAATTTAAAGAAACATACCCTGCTGTAAGCTTCGATCTAATGCTTGCAACACCGCCTGTCCAAGTGGAGCTCCTTGCAAAAAATCAATTAGACTTTGCAATCGTAGATAACGTCGATGTTTTTTCGAAAATGATTCCTGTCAAGGTGACCAAGCTCATGAGTGAATTACAATTGATGGTATGCTCCTCAAAATACTACAAACAAAAGCTTCAGGGCGATATAAGCTTTTCTCGGATCGCGCGCGGGGAATTCATCACCTATGTGAAAGAAGCTACTGATGCTAAGCTTTGGTTTAAGCATCAATTTGCCAAAGTTCCCGACGAGCTTACTAGCGTTTTGTCTGTGGACAATGTCGATGCGGTTCTTTCTGCTATAAGAGGACATTTTGGGTTGGGGCTATTACCAAAGCATCTTGTTGAGGCAGAAGTTAAGTCTGGGGCTTTGATCCCAATCAAATCAACTAAACGTGATTATGTGAATGAGATAGGAGTGTTGCAGCTGCTTGGCAGAAAGCCTGCTCTAGTTGAAACTCGGTGCATAGAATTCCTGACCAAAAATTTTAATGTGTAAATAGTCGTTCCTGAAGAAGATTAATCTAAAAAGGCTTTTATGCTAATATCTTCATCAATATCAGGCCAATAAATGCCATATCCGCCTGGCGAAATTTCATAATGATTGAGTTCTTTCGCGCTTGCTTTTGCCAAACGTGGAAACCACGCAATAGGGATAGATACTTCACGACCATCACTCATGATAGCTGTGATCGTATTCTGTCCAATACGGACTTTTAAAATAGCAGGATAAGTTTTAATCTTTTTTTGCTGTAATATGAATATGAGGTGGTTCATTTCGCTCATTTGAATAAAAATGAAACCGATATCCCCATTTTCTAAAAATTGTTGGCAATCAAAGCTCTCTTCCAATTAATTATAATAATATAACATAGTTTTATATTGAACTAAACTTTAGATTTTGACAAATTTTGACATTCAGAAATTTCTAAGTACAATAGAGTTATAGTCATAAAAATTTGGGGGGGCTGAACGTTATCCTAAATCCCCATAAATAATTGAAATGACTTAGGAAATTCGTGGAAAATTTAATTGAAAAGAAAGTTTTATTTATTCAAAAGGACTCTCCCTTTGTGGCTGAGTATATCCAGTTTTTTAAGAATAAAAAGTGGGAAGTGGAGCATTGTATTTCTGGGGCGTCCGGTCTTGAAAAAATAGCGACTTGGGAACCCGATGTGATTATCGTGGGACAGGAAGTGAGCGGTTTTAATCCTTTTATTGTATTAAAAAATATTTCCAGTGTTATTTTGTCCGCTTCTCAGCTTCTTCTTTTTTTGGCGGATGAAGATTTTTTGAAAAAAATTGAACGAGATCATGAAAAATGGGAAGGGGTAACCTCTCATATTGTTAAAGTTCCTGTAAATGTTGAGAAGCTTTATGAGTTTTGTCGGGGATGGAATGATGAAACTTCCCGCCTGCATCTTTCAGGTGTTCTTTACACCTTTCCTAAAACAAAAATTACAGAAGGGTCGATGACCCAAAGCAAAAAAGTGGTACTCGTGAAAGAAGAGATTAAAAAAGAAGAAGTCAAAAAAGAACTTCCTGTTTCTTCCATTGATTCAAATGATGTTA
>JACPSU010000088.1 GCA_016193105.1 Deltaproteobacteria bacterium
GCTTTAAGCCAAGATCCCCAAAACTTAAACCTTCAAAGTGATATCGTATGCTTAAAGATTCAGATATTAAAGATGACCTTCTATAAAATAGAAAATAGTGAGGTGGAAAATCAAGAACCGATACTTCAGGTCATTCAAGCTGAAATTAAAACTCTAAAAGATCGCTATCAGGCTATCCAAGCCCTTCTCCATTCCTAATTGTTGTCTATTAGACAACAGAATTTTGCCACTTTTTCTCATTGTATATTTACAGATCATAAAAGCAGTGTTACATCGCACTTACTTTTAAAAAAGGAGGAAATATGCGTTACCTGTTTGGAATTTTATTTTTACTATTTTCTGTGTCCCTGGCCTTTGCGGTGCCTGCTGGGCCTCATTTAGAAACACGAACGTACGATGGTTCGAATGTGTTAAATCCACCCTATGGTTTTGTGTGGAATTCAGCAGACTGTTTTAAATTTCAAGCTATTGTTTTGGATGCCTTGACACAAGCGGCGCAAGATGTCCGAGTACGATGTGAAAGAGGAGATATTGTTTCTAATGGAATTACATATCAGAATGCCTGGTCTTTAAAGGGGACCTTTAAGGTTTTGGTGGAGTAAAAAAGATGAAGGTGACGAGAGTCTTAGGATTATTATTAGCTATCGGTAGTATATTCGTTTCTTGCCGAACAGATTCGAGAAGAAATTTTGTAGGCATTAATTCTATTACCACTCGGTATCCTTTGTATGCACTTCATGTTCCACGAGCTTATTTTGGATTAGCGCCGATCAGTGAAAAATTTTATTTTGTTAGTGGGGGATTTAATAAAACCCAAGGGTACTTAGATTCTACGGAAATCATTCAGATGAATAGTGATGCCTCTGTTTCTCCCGCAGCGTTGTCCGCACCTTCTATCTCTGTGGGGCCAGCGCTTCAAGTGAAAAGAGCGCACCATACTTCTGTGCAAGTTCCTTCTACTAAAGAAATTCTTATGCTGGGAGGAATACAAGAACAATTTGGTTCAAAAATGGTTTTAAGAGAAGTGGAAGTTTATAACCCTGTTTTTAATGCCATTTCGTTAAAAGCTCCTTTGGTCAGTGCTCGGGTATTTCATACATCCACTGTATTGCCTGATGAGCAGATTTTCGTTTTAGGAGGCGAGGATGAACGAGGGAATGCTGTCCCTAGTTCAGTGGCAGCAGAGCTTTATGATCCAAGGCGGGATACTTCTGTTGCTTTTGCAGCCGCCTCTCGAACGCATCATACAGCAACACCATTAGAAAATGGAAAAGTGTTGATTATAGGGGGCCTAGGTGCGAACGGAAAAGCATTGGCCAGCGCAGAACTTTATGATCCGCAAACGAAAACTTTCCAGCCGGTGAGTAATCCGCTTTCTGTATCTCGGCAACGTCATTCCGCCATTGCTGTTAAGAAAGCAGGAGAGACAGAAGTGGTATTGGTTGTTGGAGGGATGAGTGAAGATAGTTTAGGGCGACCCACAGTTTTAGATTCTATTGAAGTTTACGATGTTTCTAAAAATCAATTTATTCCTTCTGATCAAAAACTAGATGATCCCGTGTGGGGAGTTACTCTTTCTCTGATCAACCGATCTTCTAATCCAGAAGTTGTTGTCAGTAATGGATTTCGAACCGTTCCTCAAAGCTCTAATTTTTATCTGAATCAAAATTTGATCGCCAGTAACGAAAACGATTTGCTTATTTATCAGGGATTCGGGAGTGGACAGCCCTCTCTCAGCCATGTTGCTCTTGGGGATTCTTTGGTTGGTTTTAATGGAAGAGGGGGGCATCAAAGTTTAAGTATTCTAAATCATCTGTTTCACATCGGTGGGATTTCAACTGAATGTGGAATAAATCAGAATACTCTTTTTTGTGGGGGGCAGGACAAAGCCGATGCAATAGGGGCTATAGAAGATGTGAGTCTCCCCTCACTAGCGCAACTTCAAGGCTCTTTTGATGCTTTAATAACATTGGCCATCGCTTCATTGGCAGCTAAAGAACATGGGCTTTATTGTTTGATTGATCAAAAAGTTTATTTTGAAACTCGCGTTAAAGATCCCGAAAGGCTCGTGGTAGAGTATGATGGCGATCAAATTGCTTTTGGGCTCCCCAATGCGGCGATTCACTATTATCGTGATCAGAAAGAATTTCTTTTTGAAGGGGGGCATTATGATCGAGATCATGAATTATTATTTGGGATCGATCATCTGCATGTCAGCCATGATACAAGCAATATTAAAGATCGGAGTGGAATTGTGATTGGATCCAATGATTCTCTTCATACGTATCCGGACACTTGGGAGTTTAATAAGCGAGTGGCGATTAATGGATTGCCCGTCCTTGCTGGGAAATATCCTAAAGGAGTAGAGCTGAATAAAGCAACTCAGCGATACGAGACGGTGTTGGGAGGTATGCTTTTATCTCTAGAAAATACCAATAGTGGATGTGCTGTTTTACAAGATCCATAAGAGGTAAATCCTCTTGTTTGTGGGGTTAAAAAGTGCTATCCAAAATATATGCAAGACCCCGTAGCTACTACGCCTGAACTAGTTCAAAAGACATACCAAACTCTGCACAAAAATTTAGAAATCATTCGAAAACGACTCAATCGCCCGTTAACTTTGGCTGAAAAAATTGTCTATGGGCATCTGAAAGATCCTCAAAATCAATCTTTAGAAGTGGGGACCCCCCTTGGGTCAGTGACCCTTCAACTTTTGCCCGATCGTGTTTGCATGCAAGATGCCACAGCTCAGATGGCGATTCTTCAGTTTATGCAATCTGGAAGAAAGAAAGCTGCAGTTCCTTCAACGATCCACTGTGATCATTTGATTCAAGCGCATGTGGGAGCTTCGCAGGATTTAAAAACAGCTATTGATACCAATCGCGAGGTTTATGATTTCCTAAAATCTTCGGCGGCTAAGTATGGGATGGGATTTTGGGGCCCAGGTTCAGGGATCATTCACCAAGTTTTTTTAGAACAATATGCCTATCCAGGAGGCTTTGTTATTGGGACCGATTCTCATACTCCATACTCCCAATGGAGGGGGATTGTCCATGATTGCCATTGGGGTGGGAGGAGCCGATGCCTCAGAGGTGATGGCCGGCTCTTATTTTGAAGTGGCTAACCCCAAGCTCATTGGTGTGCATTTGAAAGGGAGTTTGCAAGGGTGGGCTGCGCCTAAAGATATTATTTTAAAGGTCTGTGAACTTTTAACAACCAAGGGGGGGACCAATTGCATTATAGAATATTTTGGTCCAGGGGCTGCTTCTATTTCAGCGACGGGAAAAGCAACGATTACCAACATGGGGGCAGAGCTCGGAGCGACAACCTCACTTTTCCCTTATGATCATCATTCTGAAAAATATTTAAAAGTGACAAATCGCTCTAAACTTGCAGAGTTAGCAACCCATGTTCAAGCAGATCTTTTGAAGACCGATCCAGAGGTTGAGAAAAATCCTCAAAGCTATTTTTCTAAAGTTATTGAGATTGATTTATCAAAATTAGAACCCTATGTGGTTGGCCCTCATTCTCCAGATGTGGCACATCCCATCTCTCAATTGGCCCAAGATGCAAAGAAAAATAAATATCCTGAAAAACTTCATGCATGTCTTATTGGAAGTTGTACGAACTCTTCTTATGAAGATTTATCTCGTGTGGTGGATGTGGCTAAGCAAGCCAAGAAGTTGGGACTAAAAGTTAAGACGAAACTAATGGTCAGCCCTGGAAGTGAAATGATTTATGAAACCATTAAGAGAGATGGCTTTGTGGAACTTTTAGAATCTGTGGGGGCTATTGTTTTGGCGAATGCCTGTGGTCCGTGTATTGGACAATGGAAGAGAGATGATGTTCAAAAAGGAGAGGCTAATTCCATTTTAACTTCTTTTAATCGAAATTTTCCCAGGCGCAATGATGGGAATCCTGAGACAATGGCATTTATTGGAAGTCCTGAGCTTGTGATGGCCATGAGTTTTTCTGGAAGCCTTTTGTTTAACCCCCTCAAAGATTCTTTAAAAAATGACAAGGGACAAGAGGTCACATTTTCTGTACCTGCAGGTGCGGCAGAAGTGCCCCCTCAGGGCTTTTCTCAAAAAGCGGTGAACTATTTTTCGCCTCCGCATGAAGAAGAACCCATTGAGCTTGTGGTTCATCCTAAAAGTGAGAGACTTCAACTTTTACAACCTTTCTCAAGGTGGGACGGAAAAGATTTTATTGAGCTTCCTGTTTTATTAAAAGCGAAGGGTAAATGTACGACAGATCATATTTCGCCAGCAGGTCCTTGGCTTCGGTATCGAGGGCATTTGGATAAAATTTCTGATAATATGTTTAGTGGCGCGATCAATGCCTTTAGTGACCAACCCGGAACAGGATATAATATGAATAATACGGAAAAAAATCAGCCACTCTCTGGGATTGCCCGAGAATATCATTCACATGGGATGGGGTGGGTTGTCATTGGCGATGAAAATTATGGGGAAGGGTCAAGCCGAGAGCATGCGGCGATGTCCCCCAGGTATTTGGGGTGCAAGGCTGTGATTGTGAGAAGTTTCGCCAGAATTCATGAGACCAATTTAAAGAAACAAGGAGTGTTGCCTCTGACTTTTGTGAATAAAGATGATTATGATAAAATTCGAGTACGTGATTTTATTTCTTTATTGAACTTAAAAACATTAGCTCCAGGCTCTATTGTAAAGTGTGAAATTTTTCATTCGGATGACAAAACCAGAGAGCGTATTGAACTTAGGCATTCTTTAACCCCAGAACATATTGAGTGGTTTAAAGCGGGTTCTGCGATGAACACCTTTGCCAATGGTTAAATCTACTTTTGTTCATCTTCATTTACATACCCAATACAGTCTTTTAGATGGCGCCATTAAAATTCCTGGACTCATTCAAAAAGCCAAGGGATTTGAAATGCCTGCGATTGGGGTGACAGATCACGGTAATCTTTTTGGTGCGATGGAATTTTATATCGAGGCCAAAAAAGCGCAGATTAAGCCCATTATTGGGTGTGAAGTCTACATGGCTCCGGGTTCTCGACACTCTCGACAATTGCCCAAAGGGATGAGCCACGGCCTTGAGGATCCTTTTCATCATTTAACCGTTCTTTGTATGGATGAAACGGGGTATAAAAATTTATGTAAGCTTATTACCTTGGCCAACTTTGAGGGGTTTTATTATAAGCCGCGCATTGATAAAGAAATCTTAGCACGTCATCATGAGGGATTGATTATTCTTTCGGGGTGTTTAAGTAGTGAAATTTCTAATGCAATTTTAAATGGGCAAGAACAAAAAGCGATAGATCTCATTCAATGGTACAAGGAAATATTTGGGGATCGTTTTTATTTAGAGCTTCAAGAAAATAAAATTGCTCCTCAGGCAAAGGTGAATGAAGCTCTATTGCGCTATGGAGTCCGGTTTCAAATTCCTGTGGCGGCGACGAATGATTGTCATTATTTGGAACGAGCAGATTCTATTTCTCAGGAAGTTCTTTTGTGCGTCCAAACAGGAAAAACACTTCAAGATGAAGATCGGATGAAATTTGGATCCGATGAGTTTTATTTTAAATCTCCTCAGGAATTGGAAAGCTTATTTTCTTATGCTCCTCAGGCCGTGACCAGTACCGTTGAAATTGCAGAGCGGTGTGACTTAAATTTTGAACTCAGTAAAATTTATTTACCCCATTTTGAGTTGTCTGATGGGAAAAATCTAGACCTTCATTTAGAAGAGCAGGCCAGGGCAGGGCTTCAAAGAGTTTTAGATGGGATTAATAAAAATATTAATAATTTTAGTGAGTTAAAAAATAAATATGAAGAAAGACTTAATCATGAATTGGCTATTATTTATAAGACGGGCTTTTCAGGTTACTTTTTAATTGTTGCAGACTTCGTAAATTTTTCTAGACGCCAAGGTATTCCTGTGGGGCCCGGTAGAGGTTCTGCGGCAGGGTCGCTCGTAGCCTTTTGTTTAAAGATTACTGAAATTGATCCCATCCCGCATAATCTCATCTTTGAACGATTTTTAAATCCTGAACGGATCAGTATGCCTGATATGGATATTGATTTTTGTATGAATCGCAGAGATGAGGTCATTCAATATGTGCGAGAAAAATATGGGCATGACAATGTGGCCCAAATTATTACTTTTGGAAAAATGCAGGCGAAGGCTGCGATTCGAGATGTGGGGCGCGTGTATGGGTTTTCGTATGGAGAGGTAGATCGGATTGCAAAGCTAGTTCCGAATGTCTTAAATATTTCTCTTCAAGATGCCATGGGGCAAGAACCTAAACTCAAGGAGCTCTATGATACCGATGAGAAAATAAAACAGCTTTTAAATACAGCGTTGGCATTGGAGGGGCTCTATCGCCATGCCTCCATCCATGCCGCAGGAATTGTGATTTCAAATCGTCCTCTCGTTGAATATATGCCTCTTTTTAAAGGAAAAGATGATGAGGTGGTGACCTCTTTTGACATGAAGATGGTTGAAAAAATGGGGCTCATTAAATTTGACTTCTTGGGATTAAAAACGCTGACATTGATTGACAATGTGGTTAAAAAAATTCGCAAAACTCAAAATCCCAACTTTTCTTTAGATCAGATCGATTTTACCGATAAAAAAGTATACGAACTTTTTTCTAAGAGTGACACGATTGGAATCTTCCAGTTTGAATCTTCAGGCATGCGAGATTTACTTGTTCGTTTAAAGCCGGCTCGATTTGAAGATATTATTGCAGCCAATGCGCTCTTTCGTCCGGGCCCCATGAATATGCTCGATGATTTTATTGACCGACGGCATGGGAGAGTGGATGTTTATCATCCGCTTCCTCAATTAAAAGATATTCTTCAGGATAGTTATGGAATTATTTTATATCAAGAGCAGGTGATGAAAATTGCCAACGTTTTAGCAAGCTACTCTTTGGGAGAAGCAGATATTTTGCGAAAAGCGATGGGGAAGAAAAATCCCAAAGAAATGGCTCAGCAAAAAGAGCGCTTCTTGCAAGGAGCGAAAAAAAATAATGTTCCCGTCGAAAAAGCAGAGCAAATTTTTGATCTCATGGCCAAGTTTGCAGAATATGGATTTAATAAGTCCCATGCGACTGCCTATGCCTATGTGGCCTATCAAACAGCCTATTTAAAAATGTATCATCGCGTTTTATTTATGGCCGAAATGCTCACCATGGAGATGGAGGATACCGACAAGCTGGTTCGCTATATTCAGGATGCTAAAGATGCAGAAATTGCGCTTTTGCCACCGGATGTTCAAGAAAGCCGATATGAGTTTTCATATGAGCTTTCTGGGATTAATTCAAAAATCCGTTTTGGGTTAGGGGCAGTTAAAAATGTTGGACAAGTGGCCATTGATTCGATTGGTGAAGCCAGGAACAAAGTGGGGCGTTTTCAATCTTTTGCTCATTTTTTTGAATTGGTTGATTTAAGAAAAGTAAATCGCAAAGTGGTGGAGAGTTTAATTAAAGCGGGAGCATTTGATTCAGTAAATCCCCATAGGGCACAGCTCATGGAATCTTTGGATCAGATGATTTCTGCAGCTCAAACCGTGCAGTCTGATCGTGAGGTTGGGCAAGTCAATATGTTTGAAACGCATCAATTTTCTTCGATGGTGAAGCTGGTCGCTCTTCCTGATGTTCCAGAGTGGACTGAGAAAAGAAAACTTTATTTTGAAAAAGAATCTGTGGGACTTTATATTTCTGGGCATCCTCTTCAAAATTATGTGGATTCTCTTCAGAGATTTGCGACGCATACCACGGAGACATTGGCTCAGGCACTCCATAAAAATGAAGTGCGTGTGGGGGGGACGGTGAGCAATATCCGTGAGACCCTTACCCGGAAGGGAGATAAAATGGCTTTTGTGACCTTAGAGGATTTAAATGGAAGCGTGGATGTGATTGTGTTTTCGGATCTCTATAGTAAAGCGCAGGAACTTTTAAAATCTGATGAGCCATTGCTCATTACAGGAACGGCTGAGATTTCAGAAGACAATGCTAGAATTATTGCAACCGATATTGAAAACTTGGCTCTTGCGCAAAAAAAGAAAACACAGGCTGTGTTCATTCATTTAGATTCTAAGCTGATTCAGGCAGATCAGCTTCAAAGCTTAAAAGGGGTTTTAAAACGCTATCCTGGAGCTTGTCCTGTATTGTTGCGTCTTAAAGTTTCTGAGAAAGAGGATGCCGTCTATACAACCTTAAAATTAGGGGAGACGATGAAAGTTGTTCCTTCGGAAGCCTTGGTGAGAGATGTTCATAGCCTGTTTGGTCATAAGGTAGTGAGATTTGAATAATCGTTTTTTATACTTTTTCATTTTTACTTTCTTTTTTATTCCTTGGGTTGAGGGGCCTCAGGGGGGAGAGGGCGATGTGGCCACATTTTCTGTAACAGGGATTGCGCAAATTCGAGAAGGCAATGTTCCTCAGGCCAGAGCAGATGCGATGCTGGCTGCGTTTCGAAATGCAGTCGTTATGGCCACGGAACAGCTTATTTCTCAAGATCGACTACAAGAGATCTCTTCAACGATTGAAGATAAGATTTATAAACGGGCAAAAAACTTTATCCATCACTTTAAGCCCTTAAAATCTGAAATTTTGGACACGGAGTACCATCTGCCTGTGGAAGTTACTGTTTCGTTAAAGGAATTGCGGCAGGCTTTCATTGAGAATAGCAAAGAGAGCTTCGTTTGAGAGTTGAGACTTCTTCATCCTTGGAAGAGTTGATGGCGCAGCTCAATAGCGCTAAAAGTGAAACGGGCTCGCCCCCCCTTAAAGTGAACATGTATCCTGGAGTCTTGGAGATTACCTTTTTTTTTTTTTTCCTAATGTCATTACCTTGGTTCGTTTTTGTTTTATCCCAGTTTTAATTTATCTGTTGGCTCATCAGTGGTTTTACTTGTCAGTTTTGATACTTATTTTTTCAGGGATCTCAGATCTTTTAGATGGGTATCTTGCAAGGCGCTATGGTCAAATTACAAAGTTAGGGATGATTATAGATCCTGCTGCGGATAAATTATTATTGATCAGTGTTTATGTCTATTTTTTAAAAGATTTTTTACCTTTGTGGTTTGTTCTTTTTATTTTCTTTAAAGATTTTTCGTTGCCCATGGGAGCCTTGGCTCTCAAACTTTATGGCAAACAAGCCATTGTTTCTGCTGCTCTTATTGGGAAGCTCTCTGCAGGTGCAAATCTTCTTTTAGCGATATTTCTTTGCTTGGCGGAGCAGATTATTATTTTTAGAGAATTTGTTTTTTTATTCGTTATTTTAGTTTTCTTAGTGTCTCTTTTCTCCTTTGTTTTTTATTCTTATCGCTGGTTTCGCCTGTTTCAGGGAGAATCTTTTTGAAGGCTTCGATCTTTTTTTTAGTTCTTTTTTTATTAGGGATAGCGCTCTTGTTAGAAGGGTGTTCGTTGCCTTACCTTGCACATGTGTCGAGGGGGCAGATCCAAATTATCAATCGACGTCAAAAAATTGAAGAAGCCATTCAAAAAGGAAAAGTGTCTGACGCGCAAAAGAAAAAACTAGAGCTTGTTTTAGAAGTTCGAACGTATGCCATTGAAAAATTAAAACTAAAAGCATCTGAAAATTATACCAAATATGTCGATCTTAAGCGAGATTCGGTAGCGTATAATCTTGTGGTGTGTCCTAAAGATAGCTTAAATCCATATACGTGGTGGTTTCCTTTTGTTGGGCGTGTGGCTTATTTGGGCTTTTTTGATAAAGAGTATGCATTAAAAACAAAAAAGGAATTTGAAGAAGATGGATACGATACGTATCTTCGAGGTGTTTCTGCCTATAGTACTTTGGGATGGTTTGATGATCCTGTTTTTTCAACGATGCTTAGTTTTAGAGATGAAACATTGGCCAATGTTATTATTCATGAACTGACTCATGGCACGATTTATCGCAAAGGAGATACCCCTTTTAATGAAGGAGTAGCAACGTTTGTTGGTAATAAAGGAGCGTTAGAATTTTTAAAAGAAAAATATGGGGCCCACTCTCAGCCGTATCAAAGTGCACTGGAGGCACAAGCCGATGATCTTTTATTTTCTGCTTTTATTTCTGAGCAGAGAAAAAAGTTAGATGCTTATTATGGGTCTAGCCAATCTTGGGTCGGCGACCCTTCAGAAGAAAAAGTTTTAAAACGTGAAGGAGAGTTTTTAAAAATTAAAAAAAATTTCCAAAAGTTGAAGCTAAGCTTTAAAACATCCTCTTATCTTTATTTTGATCGTCTCCCTTTAAATAACGCCATTTTTGTAGCCTTTGGTCAGTATTATGAAGACTTATCTTTATTTGAAAAAGTGTGGGAAAAACACAACTACGATCTTTTAAAAACGATAGATTTTTTTAAACAAAGGACTAGCGATGACGAATGGGATTGGAAAGACCGATAGCTTTTAATCGCTCGGTCTGTATGTGATATATGGCGCATATGAGGCCACTTAAAAACCAGAAAAAGCCAGACATTCTCGTTTGGCGTAAAACAGATTCATAGGATGCATTAATAAGGAGAGCTGAAAAACAAAATAGAATAGCAAGATGATAATTTTTTAGTAAAGGGGCAGATATTGCTGTATAAGCTTGGTATCCTCTTCTATAAATAAATATCAAAAAGCCTAACATCGTTAACATGCCAGCTAATCCTAATTCAGCACACATAGAAAAGTATGAGCTGTGAGCTTGGATATTATGATTGGGGTCTTGGGGGTTTTTATAAAAAGCATATTGATCTGAGAAAGAATAATAGCCTACTCCTATATAGGGATGTTTTTTAAACATGGATGTGGCTGTTTTCCATAGAGGTGCTCGACCTGTATAAGGTTTGTCAGAATTTGCACTAAGCATAAAAGTTGCAGGTGATAAAGAGGTTTTTTTGATCCATGTGTAGACATCTTTGGGTATAATAACGGCACCTATAAGCAATCCGATGATGGGTAAAATTAAAGCGGTCTTATTTTTTTTTATGAAGAATAAAGCGCTAAAAGTTAGAAACAAAGATAACAAGGCCCCCCTAGAGAATGTTAACATGGATGCTGCTAGGCCAATAACTGAAAAAAATTTCCATACGAAGCCCTTCCATTGATCAAAAACATAAAAAGCAGGAATTACGAATAAGAATAGAAAAGTGCTTGAGTATACACCTAAACTATTAGGATGATCATAGGTTGCTGTAGCCCTTAGGATATTTAAATTATTATAAAGTCCTTCATTATAGAGTGGATGAGATTTAATAAAGTCATAGCCACTCATATATTGCCATAGAGCATCGAGCGTTGTAATGCCATATCCTACACATAAAAAGGTAACAATAGTGTTGAGCCTTTTTTCTGATGTTACAGTGTCGATAATAGAGAGATAAAAAAGGCATTGAAATAATAATCGTTTTATTCCTTTAAAGCCCAGGTAAAGAAATTCTGAAGGCGTGTTGATTAGAGATAAAAGTGCCGCAAGTAAGAATAGGGTCAGAATAAAACCGTTTTTCATGTGGTGGGCTGTTAATTTTTTAGTAAGTCCTATTTTGATGAGAAATAAAATAGCTGAAACATAAAGACAGATATTGATTATGGCTAAAGAGAAGGAGAGAGAAAAAACAAAAAGAATAAGGAGTGAGAAAAGGGTTTGGTCTATGAACGTAATGAGCTTATTTATCCCTGTGTCAGATATATCCGTATTCATTGTTTCTCTAAAATAAAGTATAGATAAATGGGGCGACGGCAGAGCCTTCAGTAAAAATGATGAGAGCGCCTAAGAGGAGTAAAAAAAACACAATTGGAGTAATCCACCATTTTTTGTTTTCTTTGAGAAACATCCAAAATTCAGCTACAATTTGTAGTTTGCTCATATCGCTCCCCTCTTAATCTAATGGAAATGCTTGATGATAATTCTTAAATTCTTTTACATTCTTTTGCTTCTTTTTTTCAAGAAGAAAGTTGCCTATGATAAGAGTATCCATATGGGTTCCCATAAAACATTTAAAGGCATCATGGGGGGAGCCTACAATAGGTTCTCCTCGTACATTAAAAGAGGTGTTAATAATGATAGGGACTCCTGTGAGTTTATGAAATTCTTGAATAAGGTCATAATACAAAGGGTGATCCTCTCGTTTTATCGTTTGTACTCTAGCTGAGCCGTCTACGTGTGTGACAGAAGGAATAACACGCTTATCTTCTCTCACTTGAGCCGTCAGAAGCATGTAGGGGCTTTCTTGAGGTAATTCAAAGTAATCTTGGACATGGTCAGCCAAAACCGTGGGGGCAAAAGGTCTAAAACTTTCTCTAAATTTAATTTTAAGATTGACTGTGTCTTTCATTTCTTTATTTCGGGGATCTGCAAGAATGCTTCGTCCACCTAGAGCTCTGGGGCCAAATTCTGCTCGGCCTTGAAACCATCCGATAACCTTCTGATCTGCAATGTAATGTGCTGTTTTTTGGATGAGTTCATTTTGGGGAAGTTTTTCATACACGGCATTGCATTGCATCAATTCTTTTTCGATCTCCTCATCAGAAAAAGAGGGGCCTAAAAAGGGATGAGGCATGGTTTTTCTATTTTTTTCTTGATTTAAAATAGAATAATAAGCAAAGGTGGCAGCCCCTACGGCTCCCCCAGCATCTCCAGCGGCCGGTTGAATGAAAATATTTTCATATCCTGCTTCTCGTAAAACTTTTCCATTGGCGACACAGTTTAGCGCGACTCCTCCTGCAAGGCAGAGGTTTTTCATGCCGGTTTCTTTGCGGATAGATTTAGCGATCTTTACGACCACCTCTTCTGTGACTTTTTGAATACTCGCTGCGATATCAAAATCATCTTGAGTTAGGCGCTCTTCGGGCTTTCGAGGTTTTCGATTAAAAAGTTTTCCAAATTTTGAATTAATCATCTTCAGGCCATAGGTATAAGAAAAGTATTTTAAATTTAGTTTAAAACTTCCATCTTCTTTAATTTCAATGAGATCTGTTTTGATGAGGTCTGTGTATTTTGGTTTTCCATAAGGGGCGAGCCCCATGACTTTATATTCGGCACTATTAACTTTAAAGCCTAAAAAATAGGTGAAGGCACTGTAAAGAAGCCCTAAAGAGTGAGGGAATTGAATTTCTTTTTGGAGCACGATTTTATTGCCTTGGCCATATCCTACTGTCGCAGTGCTCCATTCCCCAACGCCATCTAAAGTCATGATGGCTGCTTCTTCAAAGGGAGAACAGAAAAAAGAACTTGCAGCATGTGCTTCATGGTGTTCTGGGAAAATAATTTTTCCTTTGTAACTTAATTTTTCCTGGATGAGTGCAGAGATCCAGAGTTTCTCTTTAATCCAAATGGGCATGGACTTTAGAAAAGAAGTCAGACTGAAAGGAGCTTGAGATAAGTGTGTTGAAAGAATGCGGTCAAATTTAATAAAAGGCTTTTCATAATAGGCAACAGTGTCCAAATCTTTTGAGGTAATTCCTGCATGATTGAGGCAAAAGGAAATAGCATTGTGGGGGTAGGCAGAGTCATGTTTTTTTCGTGTAAATCGGTCTTCATGGGCTGCAGCAATGATTTCACCATCTCTTAAGAGACAGGCTGCGGAATCATGGTAAAAACAAGAAAGTCCTAAAATGGTTGTCATTAAAATTGCCTTGTATAATTTGACAGTGTAGGTTCTTTTGATTTTTTAGGGATCCAAAATGAGTTTTCTAAAGGAGATCCTGTCTTAAGATCATTTTTCCCAAAAAGCCTTCTTAAAAGTCCAATGGGTGTTAGGATGAGAAGATATAAGAGAGTTAAAATAATAAAAGCATTGATGGTTCCTAGAACATGGCCCAGTTTCATCCATAGTTTCCACAACGGAAGGAGAGGGAATAAAAATTTTTTAATTTTCTCTTTCATGGGGTCGAGTGTATTTTTCTCAGGCCCTGGTGTGTAAAGCAAGTAGTTTTTAGTTTAAAAAAATAGAACTTCTTATTTGTATATTGCATATATTTATTCACCATGATAGCTCTTCTAATAAGAAAGAAATAGAAAACGTGTCTTCAAAGCCTAAGGTTCTTCTTTTAAATCCTCCTGGGATAGAAATTTATATTCGTGATTACTATTGTTCTAAGGTATCAAAGACGAATTATATTTATACCCCTGTCGATCTTCTGATTGTTAGTGCGCGTTTGAAAGAGGATGCTCATGTGCATGTCATTGATGCGATTGCAGAACAGTTAAACGATCATCAAGTGGTCGACAAGATCCAAAAAATAAATCCTGATGTTATTGTCATGTTAATTTCTGCTGTAAGTTGGCATGAGGATCTCGCTTTTTTAAAAAAAATAAGGACTTTTTTTCAAGGGAAAATTATTGGAAGCGGAGATGCTCTTATGGATGATCCCAAAGGTGCTTTAGAAGAGGCAGAATTTTTAGATGCTATTTTATTAGATTTTACATCAAGAGAAATTGTGGATTTTTGCCAAGGAAAGAATGGTCCTTTTTCTCATATTTTTATGATGGGTAGGGAAATGGCTAAAAAGCTTTCCTCTTATACCTATGACATCCCTATCCCCCAGCATCATTTGTTCCCTCATGTCCGTTATGTTTATCCTTTTGTTCGGCGTTATCCTTTTGCAACTGTGTTAACAGATTTTGGATGTGCTTTTCGATGTACTTTTTGTATTCAGAGCACTTTGGATTTTAAGGCCAGAACTATAGAAAATGTAATGGAGGAATTGAAATATTTAAAAACCATGGGATTTAAAGATATCTATTTTAGCGATCAAACTTTTGCGCATAATATTTCTCGAGCGCAAAAATTATTTGAAGTAATGATTTCTAAAAATTTGAATTTAGGATGGGTTGCTTTTTATCGAACCGATTTAGTTCAAGAGCCCTTATTAAAGCTGATGCGAAAATCGGGGTGTCATACCCTCATGTTCGGAATTGAAACGGCCAATGAAAGATTATTGGTAGATTATAAGAAAAATATTAAACTTAAGACGACCCTAGAAGCTCTTCGTCTATGTAAAAAATATGGCATTCGAACAGTGGGGACTATTGCCACTCGATTATGTTAGTTTTAATTTGCCTGTTCCTCGAAGTCGAACGCGTTTTCGTTCAGAAGCTATTGAATCTCAATGGATTGGAAAAGATGTTTTTGTTATGGATCAAAGTGGAAAATATACTACAATGGGAAATGCGAATTTATCTGCACAAGAACTTTTTAAGTATCGAAACTTGGCTTACCGTAAGTTTTATTTGCGACCACTCTACATTTTAAAAAAGATTTTTAGTGTGCAGACTCGAGATGAGTGGCGGATGAATTTGAAAAATGGCTTTGCTCTTTTAAAAGAATCTTTTGGATCTTATAAAGATAAGATGGCTGGATATAGAAAACTATAGTGCTATTTTTTTTGACTAGGGTTTTAGGCCTAAAAAAAGTTTTAGACGTGGCCAGGGCATTTGTTGGAGATTGCGGGCACGAAAACTTTGTTCAGGATTAAAGTCTTTTAAAATAGAATCATAGGGTTGAGTTTCTTTTTTAATAAATGCCACATGATGATATAAGTCAAAAGCCTGCCATGAGTTTTGGTATTTTACGAAAGCTAGAGAATAGTGTTTTCTGTCTGTTTTAAAATCTCTATAGGATGCATTCAATCCAGCATATGTGCACATCAGAGAAAAAAGATCTGCCATTTGATCGCCAGTTCCGTATCTTCTAATAAAGATATGTAAGGGGTGGTCATCAATAACATCAAAACCTTGGGGAGTAGGGTGAATATGAAGCTGCATCCAGCTGTAAAGCTTTTTAATTTTGGCTAGATCATCTGTCTCGTTTTGAAGAATCTGCCGTGTGTAGTATTTCATTTCGTAGTGTCTTGAGAAAAATTGAAGGGTTTTAAAATAAAGTGGAATTTTTAGTTCGGAGACTTCCCAATTGACTCCTTGGCGAGTGGTCGTAGGCCACTGCAGAAGAAAAAAAATGCTGATTAAAATGCCCAAGATTAAGATTACTTTTTTATGTTTCATTTCAGCTGTTTAAATACTGGGAAGAGTTAAAAAAATCAATCAATGTTTATGCCCTAAAATTAAATGATAATATGCCGAAAAGAGAGTGTGGAGAAGTATTCCTTTTATTTGAAATTATTGAAGTTTTTGACTTTAGGAGTGGTGGGGGTTCTCATTGGAGGGGTCTTATTGGTATTTGTGGCCATCCCCCAAGTGCTTCAAAATTCCTCTTTTCATCGTTTTATTGAACAACAGATCAATAAAAAAGTCCCCTTTCAAGTCCACATTAAAAAAATGACTTGGAAGCCTTTTAAGTCACTCGTAGTTCATGGCCACACAGTAGTTCAATGGAAAAGTGAAGATCAAGTCTACATGATCGATAATTTTAAACTTCCTTTTATGGCTACGCTCTATCGGCCTCAAAAGGGAGGCATTGAGCTCGATTTTAAAGGGGAGATTGGCGGAGGCGAAGTGGTTTGGAATACATTTTATGGAAATTTTAAAAATCAAACATTCCAAATTCACTTTCGGTTCAAGGCTCCCTTGTCTTTGCAAGAAATTGAAATAAAGTCGGCTATTGTCTCTATGAAAAACCAACCGCTTTTGTCATTCAAGGGACGTATGAAGTATGCCCCAAAAGTGTTTGTGGATTTTGATGCTCACTCTGAGATTTCTGATCTTTCCTCTCTAAGAATGCCTCTTTTAGAGATCTTAGGAGAAACCTATCCCATTTTAAAAGAACTCTACATTCGAGGGAAGGGACAAGGAAAAGTGAGGCTTCGAGGAGGATTAGCCGAGCTTGATGTGGAAGGGGAGGTTTCAGTTCAAGAAGGGGCGATCGTCTCCAGAGCTAAAAAAACAGATCTTAAAAATTTAAATATCCAGTTTCCATTTCATTTTTCTAAAAATCTTTTGCGTGAGCCAGCCTCGGCAAGAAGATATGGAACTCTTTCATTTGATGCGCTCAATAAAAATGGGGTTGTGATTGGAAAAACAAAGATCAAATTTTCAAATCATAATAACGCGCTTATGCTAGAGGCCCTGGAAAGGCCTTCTTTGTGGGAGGGAAAATTAAAACTTAAGAAAGCTTCTTTTCAGGCCTTCCCAAAAGATCAGCGTTCTTTAACTTTGTCTCTAAAAGCTCAAGATATAGCCTATGAAAAATTAAGCCAATTTTTGGGAGTCCCCTCTTGGCCTGGAAAAGTTCATTTAAATATTGATTCTATGACTTTTGATTCTTCAGCTTTAAAATTTTTGGGCTCTATTGAACTTTTAGCTTGGAATGGAAAAGTGGTTCTTCAAGATATTGAAATTTTGGATCCCTTATTTGTCCCTACAGTTAAAGTTAAACGTATTACTGTAGAAGGGGTTCGATTAGGAGAGCTGACTGAAACCTTTGGATTTGGCATTATTGATGGAGGTTTGAAGGCTGAGATTAAAGATTTTGCTATGGTCGAAAATAGGCCCATTTCTTTTAAAATGACAGCTGAAAGTGTGCAGCAAGAAGGAACAAAGCAAATCATTAGCGTAGAGGCCATTAAAAATATTTCCAAACTAGGAGGAGATGAGTCCTCATTTATTAATGATCAATTCATGTATAAGTTTGTTGAAACATTTGGATACTCAAAATTTGGTTTTAAGGCTGAACTTGAGGGGGATGTGCTTCAAATTGCCCCCAAATATTCTAGTGGCGATACCTATTACCTTATTAAGGGGAGCTTTTTCCCACCTACGGTGGATATCATCTATAAGAATGACCTTCAGGCTAAAATTCCACTTCCTGAGCTTTGGGACCGACTTAAAAATATTGATTGGAAGAAAACTATTGTCAAGTGATCTCCACTTTGTGCTACATTAAATGTCATCCCCCTCCTCCGACTTGATCGGGGGATTGACCGGGGGATCCATATGAGGAGGTATTATGCAAAAAAAATCACGTTTTTATTTGATGCTTTTATTTACGTTTGTTGTTTTAGCCTGTGTGACGGTGAATGTCTATTTTCCGGAAGCAGCCGTTCAAGAAGCTGCAGACAAGTTTGTTGAAAGAGTGAAAAAGGGAGAGTCTAAGGAAAATAACAAAGGAAAAGACGGTTCTTTCTTTTGGATTCCTTCTCTCATCGCAGAAGCCCAAGCTCAAGAAAGACAAATTCGGATTGATTTTCCAGAGATCCGAGCTGCAGAGGCAAAGTTAAGAGAGAGCTATCAAAAACTTTTACCTTATTTTAATACGGGGGTTGTCACAGAGGGAGAAGATGGCTATTTAAAACAGCGGGGATTAGAGCCCAGAATGATTGGCGTTTTTAATCAACACAATGATCTTCGAAAGCAAGTCTACCATAAGATTTTACAACTCAACGGTCTTCCTACAAGCGAAATAAAAAGAGTGGGTAGAATTTTTGGGCGCTCTTGGCGCAAATAAAGATGTATGGCTTCTGACGCTTTAGATTCATTATTAAAAGAAAATCGTGTTTTTAAACCTAGGCAAGAGTTTTCCAAGCAGGCGACCATTGCAAGTTTGGAAGAATATGAAAGACTCTGTGAGCTTTCTCAAAAGAATCCAGATCGTTTTTGGACGGAGCAGGCAGATGCCTTAACCTACGCCGAGCTGAAATCTGAGGTGGGGCGATTTTCGAATGTTTTAAAAAATTTAGGACTCCAAAAAGGAGATCGAGTCATTATCTATATGCCCATGGTTCCAGAACTCGTGGTGGCCATGCTCGCCTGCGCGCGAGTGGGGCTTATCCATTCTGTCATTTTTGGGGGTTTTAGTAGTACTGCGATTGAAGATCGGCTGCATGATTCTCAAGCCAAGCTTGTCATTACGGCCGATGGGGGATGGCGACGCGGAAAAATTGTTCCTTTGAAAGACAATGTGGATTTTGCCATTCAAAAAGCTCCATTTGTTCAGCATGTGATTGTACTTCAAAGAACAAAGCAAAAGGTACATTGGAATCCACAAAAAGATTTGTGTTGGCAAGAACTCATGGAAAAAAATGGATCAGTCGAAGCAGAGCCTTTGGCCCTTGATTCTGAAGATCCTCTTTTTATTCTTTATACCAGTGGAACTACGGGGAAGCCTAAAGGGGTCGTCCACACAACGGCGGGATATTTGGTGTGGGCAAAGATGACCGCTCAATGGATTTTTGATTTAAAAGATAATGATGTCTATTGGTGCACGGCAGATATTGGCTGGATTACGGGGCACACCTATGTGGTTTATGGAATTTTAGCCAACGGGGCAACAACGCTCATGTATGAAGGGGCGCCAGATTTTCCTGAGAAGGGGCGTTTTTGGGAAATCATAGATAAGTATAAAGTTTCCATTTTTTATACATCGCCCACGGCGATTCGTGCGTTTATTCAATGGGGCAATGGTCATCCTGAAAAATATTCTTTGGAGAGTCTTAGGCTTTTAGGTACCGTCGGAGAGCCCATTAATCCTGAAGCTTGGATGTGGTATCACAAAATGATCGGGAAAGAAAAATGTCCGATTGTAGATACCTGGTGGCAAACAGAAACAGGAGGAGTTCTTATTTCTCCTTTGCCTGGCGCAACGCCCACCAAACCTGGTTCTGGAACTTTGCCTCTGCCAGGCATTGTAGCTGATGTGGTGGATCGAGAAGGGCATTCTTTGCCTGCTAATAAAGGAGGTTTTTTAGTGATCAAAAAACCTTGGCCAGCGATGCTTCGAACGATTTATGGCGATCATGAACGATACAAGCAACAATATTGGAGTACATTTCCAGGAATCTATTGGACTGGAGATGAAGCCAGGCGAGATGAAGATGGATATTTTTGGATTATGGGACGTGCCGATGATGTGATTAAAGTATCGGGCCATAGACTGGGATCTTCAGAAATTGAGTCGGCGCTGGTGAGTCATCCTTTTGTTGCAGAATCTGCCGTGGTGGGGATTCCTCATGAACTCAAAGGGCAGGGGGTTGTAGCTTTTGTGACGTTAGTCAGTGGACAAGCTCCTTCAGAGACTCTTAAAGATGAGCTTAAAAAACATGTGGTTACTCAAATTGGGGCTTTGGCTAGGCCGGAGCAAATTCGATTTGCCAAGCAACTTCCAAAGACCAGAAGTGGAAAAATTATGCGCCGCCTTCTTCGCCAAATTGCAAGTGAAGGAAAAATTACGGGAGATACGACAACGCTCGAAGATATCTCTGTCGTGGCTGCTCTGTCTCAAGACGAAGAATAGCTTAAATGGTCCACTCCGCGTGGATGATTCCAATTAAAAACCACTGACCCTTTTTTTGTTCAAAAACCAATCTTAGGCTTCTCCAATCCATTCCACCATATTTGGGATCAAATCCTGGAAAATGATATTCGACAAAAGAAGCATCGGGATAAGCTTTAGACATATTATTGATGGTATTTCCCTGGCCGATGATTTTATTGATTCCCATTTCTTTGGCTTTTGCAAAATCTTGGTCATAGATGAAGCGTTTGTAATAGTCGCTCGGCGTAAACTCCATCGGTTCTCCTGAGCCATCGTATTCTCCCCATTGATATTTTTGAGTGTTTTGAAAAAAGTTTTTAATTTGTTTTCGAGTAAAAACAAGATCTTTTTGAATATCGATATACGCATAGGGTGAAAATCGTACCCCTTTATCTGGGTGGATAAGCTTTGAGAGGGTATCAAAATCTTTATTTTGGATGGCTAAAATTGTTTTTTGTGCTACGCTTTTTAAGGTTATTTTATTTTTTGTCATGGTCTCTTTTTGGGGCTGCGCTACTTCTCCTATCCCCTCTAAACTTCTTTATCATTATTTGGACTTAAATGAGGATGAAGTTCAAGAAGAATTTGTTGCGGAGGTAGATCTGTGCGGAACAGGGGGGTGTGAGTGGAAACTCTTTGACAAACAAAATTCGAAGGTTCTGGGGACTGTTTTTGGCAAGAAAGAATCTATCCGTGTGTTGCCTGCAAAATGGCAAGGCTATCATCGGTTAAGAAGCTATCATGCGATGGGGGCTTTTGAGGGGGTCGTTGTGGAATATGAATGGGATGGGCAGAGCTATAAAGAAGTTCTTTCAAGGAATATTGCAAATACTCAATATTTAAGGTATTTTAAGTAGCGTGTTAAGGTTTTGTGTTTTTTTCTTTATCTTTCTCTCCTTCATTTCTACTAGCTTTGCTCAAGAACAAGATCCCCAAACTCCTCAAAATATTATCCTGACCTTGCAGTGGTCCAATGAGCCCTATGGAGAGCCTCCTTCTATTCAGGCTGTTTTATGGAAGGCCATAAAGGCCTATGTTGAAAAGCCAAAAAAAACAGATGGAGCTGCCACCATACAAATACTTCCTGATGGAAATATGCTTATTGAAGATCAAGAAGGGAGTATCTTAATATGTGAAAAGCGATATCTGACGGATGATCAGCCTACCTATAAAATAACTTTCATAACCCTAGAGCGAGTAAGGCCACAAAGTGAAGCCTCTGTTCAGGCGTTCGTGTATGCAGCGCTTCAGGACTATTATGACTCAGAGGATTGTTCTCGGGCTGTTTTAGAGTTCAAAGAAGATGGGACGTTTATTTTAAAGAGGGGAGAAATAACTCTGCTTTGTAAAAAAGATTTGATGATTGGGAGAAAAAATGGACCTTCTTTAGAAAGTGCTCTAGCTAGACTTGAAACGGTGTTTGAAAACCGAGGGGTAGAGCCCGTATGGTTTACTCAAGATTTAGTCAGAGGCCTTGATCGAGACATGTTGGAGAGGGCTGGAAGAGTCAATGCGGAAGCCTTAGCGCGTTATTTAGAATTTCGTTTGGCCAGTGCCGATCTAGAGGAGGACCTGGCAGTGGATAGGGATTCTGTTGCTTTTAAAACGCTATTAGAAGAAATGCAAAGAGGAAGGATCTCTGTTTTAGAAAAGCTTCCTCATCTCACGCGAATTTTTTTAAGAGAAGGGCTTAAGCAAATCAAAGAACGTTAACTGTTACGGGTAAGACACATCTTTTCTATTTAGAAAATCATCCATATAGCGATATTTAGAGCGGAATTTTTCAGATCTTAGTTTTTGCATAATGTTATACATCTGGTGTTGTTGGGTATCGACGATATAGGATGTTTGTAAATGTTGGCCCATGACAAAGTAAGCCAGGCTATCTGCAAAGTCTTCCCAGGGATTGCTCGTGGCATAGATGCTGATGAAATTGGTATCGTGATACAGAGCACGATAGACTTCACTCACCGCCTCTTTACTTAAAGGATGATCCTGGCACCAATAAAAGCAAAGATCTTTTCTATGAGGAAATTCATTTTCTGGTTTGGGGGTCTCCTCTGTAAGCCAAGATAAATCTCCCCAGCCTCCATTGGGACTTGTCCCCTTGTTTACGTTATTCGTAAAATCAAAAATATGCCCAAATTCATGAGAGACAACAAAAAATAAAAAATCATTTGCGCCAGGCCAAGAAGAGGTGCGAATGAGAGGGAGCCCTGGGGTGAGGGTATAAGAGTCGCTTATGCCTCCAAAAGAAAGCTGCTCTTTCCAGCTCGCCCATTTTGTGAGAGTCAATCGATCATCCAAAACAGATTTTCGAATGCCCATCTGAGCTCCTCTGATTTTTCCATTTGGATCTCTCAAAACGCCTGCATAGGCTGTGCCTTGGAATTGTTTTTCAATATAAATGACATCTACAGAACAAAACATCGTGCGAAGAACCGGTGGAAAAAAATCATAGAGCATTTTAAAGTGGATGGCATAGGCATCTCCTCCTTCCAAGCAGGGACGCCGAACAGAAGCATCTGGGTTTTCTGTGGGGTTGACCAGACATACGGCTTTAGAAATTTTTTCTCTACAATTTTGAGTGTCTTGATCTAAAGGAGAAGCAACAGGTTTTGAGAGCGTTTCAACAAAAAAATCAGGGGTGATCCACTGAGGTTTTGCCTCGCTCCAAGAACTTTGCCAAGAACAGATGCAAAACAGCCCGATCACGATACCTTTTTTCATCACAGCCTCCTATACGATGTTGTTAATTTTTTTTCTTTTTTAAATCGATCTAAAGCCAGTTGAATGAGTTTGTCGATCAATTGAGAATAAGAGATGCCGCTTGCTTCCCACATTTTGGGATACATGCTGATCTTCGTAAATCCAGGAAGGGTGTTGAGTTCATTTACTAAAATCTCATCTCCTCCTCGCACAAAAAAATCTACGCGAGCCATCCCCTCGCAACAGAGAGCTTTGTAGGACCGAATCGCTATTTCTTGAATTTTTTTAACTGTATCTTCTGGAAGATCTGCTGGAACTTTTAAAAGGGCCCCCTTTTCATCGAGATATTTTGCTTCGTAAGAGTAAAATTCATGCTGAGGAATAATTTCTCCAGGGGCAGATGCAATAGGCGTTTCATTGCCCAGTACCGAGCATTCAATTTCTCGGCCTTGAATATACTCTTCGATCAGAACTTTGCGATCATATTGAAAAGCATCTTTTAAAGCCTTTTCAAATTGATTTTTGTCTTTGATCTTATGAATTCCTACCGAAGAGCCTGAATTGGCAGGTTTGATAAAGAAGGGGACTCCTAGTTTATTTTGAATGTCACTAAAAGTAATTTTATCTTTTTCAAAATCCTGAACGATCATAAAATTAGAGATGGGGATTCCAGCATCTCTTAAAACCCGCTTCATCATGTCTTTGTCCATACACACTGCAGACCCAAGGACGCCTGCTCCTACAAAGGGGATATTGGCGAGTTTTAGAAGACCTTGAACGGTTCCATCTTCGCCAAAGGTTCCATGGAGAATAGGAAAGAGGACATCTACAGATTGGATAGATTTAAATATTTCAGTTTTTGAAAAACAAGCCCCTTGCTTGTCTATTTTAATGAAGGCGACGTCATATTTTTTCTTATCCATCGCCTGAGCTATATTTTTAGCAGAAAGAATAGAGATCTCGTGTTCTACAGATCTCCCTCCAAACAAAAGACCAACTCGTATTTTTTTAGGCATGCGTGTTTAAAACACTATAATACAACCTAAAAAAAGAAGTCACTAAGATTTTGAAGTTGACAAACTTAGCTAAATATGGCCTAATTAAGCTATGAAATCAGTAAAGATAGGACAACTGAAAAATAAACTGAGTGCCTATTTAAGGCTTGTAAGAAAAGGAGCTCAGATTATCGTTATGGATCGAGAGCATCCCATTGCGAGGATAACCCCCTTTGAGGAAAAAGAAGAGCTTCGTATCATTCCAGCTCAAAAAAAGTTTTCTGAAATTAAAAAACTTTCTTTTTCCAAGCCAAAAGTCCAGATTGATGTTGTAGCTCTGCTCAGAGAAGACAGAGATAAGCGGTGATTGGCTATATTGATACCTCTGTTGTTCTGCGTCTTATTTTTGGGGAAGAAAATTCTTTTAAAAAAATAGATTCATTTGAAGTTCTCTATGCAAGTACGCTTGTAAAAGTAGAGGCCTTGAGAGCTATTGATCGGTTGCGCCTTGAAGGAAAATTTTCAGATCAGGAAGTTGCACATAGGGTACAGGCTCTTTTGGAGACTTTAGAATATTTTTCTGAGATTTCTATAGAGGATCGAATTTTAGGAAGAGCCAGCGAAGCTTTTCCTACGATTGTAGGTACTTTAGATGCGATTCATTTAGCCTCAGCCTGGCTAGTTCAAAAAGAACAAGACGTTGTCCTAACTTTTCTCACGCATGATGCCCAACTCAAACGGGCCGCCCAAGCCATGGGCTTTCAGACAGTGGATTTATAAGTTAAGTTGCTTATTTTGAACCTAATATTTTTTCGAGATGAGGAATGCTAGCTTGAAGGATTTCTTGAGCTTTCTCTGGCTCTGATCTTCTAACTTCTGCACCAAAAACGGCATTGATTGTTCTTAAAGATTCTTCCAAAAATACAATCTCTTGATCGATTTCTTGTGCGAAGGTTTGAAATTCTTGTTCAGCTTTTTCTTTGTCTTCTGTAGAAACTGTTGTTAACGATTTTAATTCTTTAACATATAAGAAGTCTTCGTTGTATTGTATTTTTAAAGACTGGACGACTCCTGGAAGGGCAGCCATGAGAGCTCCTATAGCTCTATCTTGAAGATTAAGATCTGAGGGGTTTTCCTTTAAGGTATAGAGGCTGTGTTTTAGCTCTTCTATACGATCTTGAGGGGAGAGTTCGCCATCTGATAGTTCACCGGTTAGAATATC
>JACPSU010000022.1 GCA_016193105.1 Deltaproteobacteria bacterium
CCTTCACGACTCCTAAGGCATAAAAACCAAGCATTCTCATTCTTTGATTCTCATCTTGAGTCAGTTTTAAAAACAAAGGAATAGAGTCTTGATCTTTAATCCCTATTAAAACCCTCAGTGCGGCTTCTCTAACTACTTGAGAAGCACTATCCTCTGATTGATTTTGTGCCAATTGTCTCAGTTTAGGCTTTGCTTCCTCGGCTTTTAATTCACCCAAGGCACTAACTGCAGCTCCTTGGACAGACAGATCTGGATCATCCAAAAGAGGAAGGAGTACTGGAATCACACGAGAATCTTTAATGCCTCCTAAGATATGGATAGCCCCAATTTTCAAATCCTTATCTTTACTTTCCAAAAGTGATGTTAAAAATGGAACCGATTCTGATCCTTTCTTTGCAATATGTCTTTGAATGAAAGAAAACACTTCCTCATTTGAATCTTTCATCATTTCGATAAGCTGTTCTTCTGGAATCCCCCCAGCTTGGTCTAGAAGATCAAAATAAATATCGTAGTCATAGCCTTCACGAACCTTTTCTAAAATCCAGGGAAAAACCTCTTTTTTAGGTAAAGCTAAATACCCTTTCCGTGCGATGGATAGATCATGATCAATAGAAAATTGAGGGGCCAAGGCCTCATAATCTTCCCCATAGGTTTTTATCATGTATTGAGTAAATATATTTTGACTCCTTCGTCTTTCCTCAGTGTCTTCTCGTTGCTTACGATCTGAAAGATCTGTGACTTTAAAAAGTGTCCCGTTGAGTGAAAATTCATGAAGTCCCGCTTCCGTCAAAAGAATAATTTTTCCCTGCTCCAATAAAAGCTTGTAAGGAAGAATATCTTGAAACGGATATAACCAACTCCCCTCTTTGCTCCCTATCAGTTGTTTTTGAAGAAGCTTCTTCGTTTTCCGATCCAAAGTCATCAGATAAAGCCCCTGATGTTGATCTTTCATGACAATATAGATTCGATCTCGTACGGCCAAAGGAGGAGAAAGAGGGATCAAATCTTTGGAAGAAAATTGCGCCTTAAGTTCCGGACAAGAGGAAATAAGCTCTGCTGCTTTTTGAGCACCGGAAACAATTTCTTCTTTTAGGTGCGATAGTTCTTCAATATCAGAACTAGAAATATCCTCTGATTGTTGAGAAATATACTCTATTTTTTGTAAAACTTTTTTTCTTTCCGCTGGAGAAATACTCTGAGGCACAGAAGCATTTTTGAGAAAATGAAATACTCTTGATGCTTCTCCTAAATCTCCTCGCTCTAGATAGTAGTCTCCCATCTCATTTAAAATTCGAAATCCCCTGTCTGTTCCGATAAAAGGAAGGGTTTTAGCTACTCTTTCTGCTGAAGGAACCTTTGTATCGTTCCATTCCTGCTCAATGTCTTTTAATTCTAATTCATTGAAAAGATCTTTATTTTTTGCCACCACTTCTGGCCAACGCTTCAAAATATACTCTGTCATGGGGATATAAACAGGAGGAGATTCCTCGTTTACTCTCATCACAGTATTACCTACCGAACCTGCTTCTGAGAGAGAATCTACCAAGTTTTGTTTTAGAGCGCGAAAAGAGGAAGTTCTTCTTGTCTCTATTTCTCGATTTTTATTTGCCTCATCTGTCAAAAAAGAAAGACGGATATCAATCGCTCCACTCAAGGTAAGTTCTGGAGTTGGCAATTGAACAGACGCCCATCCTAAGGAGGAAAAGCTTAGGGTTATAAAATAGAAATAAAGAACTCTTTTTACCATATCTATCTTATCGGAAATATTGAAGAACTCTTTAAAGAGATCCTTCGGAGATCCCCGCTTTCGCGGGGATGACAACCTCAGGATGACATTTCAAAATTCCACATTGACATTCGTCATAAACCAGTATCCATTAGGCCCTTAATAATCCACAAAGGAGGTCTATTATGTGGTCATGGTGCATGTTAGCAATTACAGTGATAATGACATCACTATCTGCTTCGACATTTGCAGATGAAGGAAAAAATGTCGGTAGCGTTCAGGTTCCTGATGGCTATGTAGAACAAGGTGATTTTTATTGGACACGTCTGTACTGGAAAGGTTCAGCGGATGTCTTAAATCACGGAAGTCTTTATTTTATTGAATCGGATGGCACACGTTCCACCACCAACATTTGGTTGGTCGTTGGACTCAAAGCCACCGCAGAAGCTGTAAAAAAAGATGCTGGCGAAGGTTGGGATGCTTTAAAACAGTATCAAAAGCCTGCCGAGCTTTTACCCAATAAAAAAGATGCAGTGACTTTAAAAGATGCTTTCTTAAATCTTTTTATAAAACCTTGGGGTCTTTTGACACACAAAGTAGGAAAAGCCAAAAAAAGAACAGAAGAAAACTGGGATTCTTTTGGCAATTCTAATCTCGATAATTGGGGCCCCGCTGGAAAAGCCTTAGGCTATGCCTGGAATGGACTGGGACTCGTTTTAGATCCCGTTATGATTGTGGGCGTTGAAATGCCTTTGGAATTGGGATTAAGAATTGTTCCTAAATATACCGTTGGCGTTCTTCCTCAATGGAATGAAAATTCCTTGATGTGGAGTGTCGTAAGACCGACGCTTCGTCCGGTCGCTCCAGTACTTGCAACAGGTATTCATTGGGGAGTTGAAGTTCCTCTCGATGTTGCTCTAGGGGGAGTCCCTTCTGTAGCAGCAGGAAGTGTGGGGCTTGTGCTCACAGGGGTCACCGCTACATTAGAAGGAACCAAGTTTTTGGTATGGGATGTGTGGCAAGATCGCTCTGCTGAAAACAGCGAAGCTTCTGCCTATCTTCCTGTTCCACACAACGAAAAAGTGGAAAAAGAATTGGACAGCGTTTTTGCTTCCTTTAATAAAGAGAGCATGAATGATCTTGAAGCCGTCATCTCTTCTGTGGATTCCAAAGATCAATGGATTGTGATGGCCAATATCGTGTCAAGACTTGAAGAAACCATCAAATCTCTTGAGCAAGTGACTGATGAAAAAGTCTCTCGAGAAAGAGAATTGTTATCGAACTTAAAAATTGTCTACTCGATTGATTTGGAAGACAAAGTTGCTCAGCAAATTGCTGAACCAACAGCCAATTAATTCAGTAGAAATTAAACTTAAAAAAGGCTAGAACAGAATTCTGTTTTAGCCTTTTTTTTGTGCCGCGGCACATGGAGTTTTAAAATTTTGAAGATTGGCATCGTTGATTTAGGAACCAATTCTCTTCGTTTTGATATCTATCACATTTCTCGCACCGGTGAAGCAGAACTCCTCTATCACAAAAAAGATATGATTCGACTGGGAGAAGGTGTTTTTATGCATAAAAAATTCTCTCCCGAAGCTATTGAGCGTGTTTTAAAAACAATGTCTACGGTTTGCAAAATCGCCCAGAAACACCGCGTACAAAAGATGGTCTGCTGTGCAACAAGTCCTTTTCGCGAAGCCCAAGATGCTAGAGACCTTCTTAAAAAAATAAAAAAACAAACAGGTTGCACCCTACGGGTCCTTTCCGGAGAAAAAGAAGCCAAACTCATCGCCAAAGGCGTTCTTGATCTTTGCCCTGCTCCACAAAAAACCGTTCTCATTGATATTGGAGGAGGAAGTACAGAAATATCTGTTTGCGAAGGCAAAAAAATACACTCTTCCAAAAGTCTGCCCTTAGGCTCTATGCGACTTCAGCAACTTTATCTTAAAAAAATACCCCCTACAGAAAAATCTATTCGTGAACTCAAAAAAGCTATTCATGCCTCTCTTCAAGCTCATATTCCTGCCTCCTTTAGAAAGATCTCTTGTGCCATTGGCAGCGCGGGGACGGTAAAGGCCCTCCAAAAAGTGACAGCCCCCTTTCATGACACGATTGACAGAAAAAATTTAGAGGCCTTTTGCGTCAAAATTCAAAAATTAAAACTCGCACCCCTAAAACGCCTGCTTCATACAGAAGGACGAAGAGGAGATATTATCTTGGCAGGAGCACTTCTTCTTCTTGAAATTATGTACTTTTTTAACTTAAGATCACTTTCAGTAGTCAAACGAGGCCTTCGAGATGGTATTCTCTTAGAACAAATGGAATATGAAGCGAAAAAAGCAGCGTAAATTCGTTTTAACTCAAGAACATCTTTATAAAAGCATTGAACACACGGTGGAAAAGTTAAAAAATCAACCGATGTCTCTTTTAGATTTAAAAATCATCGATGCCTCCTTAAAAGAACTCTGGTACACCGCCAAAGTTTTTGCTCCCTATCGTCATCGAAGAAAAATAACGGTATTTGGTTCCGCTCGCTCTAAGCCTTCTGATCCCAGTTATCAACAAGCCAAACAACTGGGGCAAGAGATGGTTCGATTGGGATACATGGTTGTAACTGGAGCTGGCCCAGGCATTATGCAAGCTGCTCAAGAGGGAGCTGGATCGATAGGAAGTTTTGGGCTTAATATTCGCCTCCCCTTTGAACAACAAGCCAATCCTATTATTCAAGGAGACTCCAAACTCATTAATTTTAAATATTTTTTCACTCGAAAACTATCGATGGTCAAAGAAAGTGATGCATTGGTTTTATTTCCGGGGGGGTTTGGCACCCAAGATGAACTTTTTGAAACCTTGACCCTTCTTCAAACCGGAAAAACCAATCCTGTTCCTGTTATTTGCATTGAGAAAAAAGGGGGGAGCTACTGGCGAGATTGGAAGAAACTTTATCTCGATAGCCTTCTTAAAAGAAAATTAATCTCATTAGAAGACTTAAACTTTATTTATTTTACAGAAGATGTGGAAAAAGCGGTCAGCCACATTACCCATTTTTATCATAATTACCACTCCATGCGATTCTATCAAAAGTGGCTTTTGATTTATGTGTGGCGAATGCCTTCCAAAAAAGAACTCCACACGATCAGCCAGAAGTTTCGCCCGATGCTTACGAGTGGAGCGATCACAGAAGCCCACTATCACCATCTTCCCCACGATCCAGATGTCGAAGAGATTCCTTTAAAAACACTTCGTCTGCACTTTAACCAAAAAAACTTTGGTTTGCTCAGAAATCTTATTAATACATTGAATCACATCTAGTCTATGTTAAAAACCCTTAAAAAAATTGTCTTAGGCCCGCCCCTTTCTACCGCAGAGTTTATCCACCAAAGATTAAATAAAAAGATCGCCCTAGCAGTATTCTCTTCAGACAATCTCTCCTCTGTTGCATATGCTACAGAAGAAATTCTTCTGGTGCTTGTCACAGCAGGAGCGGCCGCCATTTCCTTTTCTCTTCCCATTGCAATTGCCATTAGCGCTCTTATTTTTATTTTAATTATTTCTTATTCAGAAACCATTCATGCCTATCCTTCGGGAGGAGGCGCTTACATTGTTGCCAAAGAAAATCTGGGCACACTTTCTGGACTCACCGCTGCCGCTGCTCTCTTGATTGATTATGTCTTAACCGTTTCTGTGAGTATTGCAGCAGGTGTTGCTGCACTTACTTCTGCCTTTCCTGCCTCTTATGAACATCGCGTAGGAATTTCTTTAATTTTAATTCTTCTCATCACCTTAGCTAACTTAAGAGGCGTTAAAGAATCTGGAAAATTTTTTGCCGTCCCCACTTATCTTTTTATTTTTAGCTTTTTAATTCTGATCGGGGTGGGATTTTTCAAATACTTTTCAGGAGAAATTCCTGTTTCTTCACTGCCTGAAGCTTTTCCGGAAGCACTACATCCCATAACTTATTTTTTAATTTTAAAGGCTTTTTCTTCTGGCTGTGCAGCGGTTACGGGAATTGAAGCTATCTCTAATGGTGTCTCTGCTTTTAAACAGCCTGAGTCTAAAAATGCCACTATCACTCTTATCTGGATGGGATTTCTCCTTTTTGCTTTTTTTATGGGAATTACAGAGCTCGCTCGCTTTTATCACATTTTACCCACCGCGCATGAAACAGTTGTTAGTCAATTAGCCAGAGCCATATTCCCTGGCGGATATTTTTATTATGTGATCCAAGTGGCCACAGCGATGATTTTGATTCTGGCGGCGAATACAAGCTATGCTGATTTTCCCAGGCTCTCTTCTTTTCTAGCGCGGGATAGCTATTTGCCTCGGCAACTAAGCAGCATGGGAGATCGACTGGCCTTTTCCAATGGAATTATTTTACTTGGGATAGCTTCCGGATTTTTGATTATTCTTTTTAATGCCAGCACCCATAGTTTGATTCCTCTCTATGCAATTGGAGTTTTTCTTTCCTTTACCCTTTCTCAAGCTGGAATGGTCAGGCACTGGTTTAAAGAAAAAACAGGATGGTGGGTTCATCGCGCTCTGATTAATGGCGTTGGGGCTCTGACAACAGCCATTGCAACAGTAGTCATTGCTGCCACAAAGTTTAGCCATGGGGCATGGATTGTTATCATCATAATTCCTATTTTTGTCGCTATTTTCTTAGCGATCTATGCCCACTATCATGACATTGTTCGTCAGCTACATCCTGAAACTCCGGATTTTATTTCTCCCAACAATCACCATGTTTTAATTCCTGTTTCTGCGCTCCATAAAGGAACGGCAAAAGCCTTGGCATACGCCAAGCTGATTTCTCCAGATGTGGAGGCCATCTACATTTCACTGGACCAGGAACGCACTAAGAAAATGAAAGATATTTGGAAAGGGTGGAACATTGATACTCCTTTGACAATTCTAGAATCTCCGTATCGTTCGATTATACAACCTCTTCTTAAATACGTGGATGAACTCCAATCGAAAAGACACGACCAGCTTATCACCATTGTTCTTCCTGAATTTGTCCCTTCCAAATGGTGGCAACAAATGCTTCACAATCAAACGGCTCTTCTCATTCGCACCGCTCTGCTTTTCAAAAAAGGGGTGGTGGTCACCAGTGTCAGACATTTCTTAAAACACTAGCAGGCTGTTGAAAAAGTCCTTTTTGAACAGCCTGTAAGTGACAATTTAGGGCACTTGTCAAAAAGATCCACGCCCTTTTAAAACTAAAAAAATAGATAACCTAATGATATCCCTTATATTTCTATGCCTATTTTTCTGGCACGTCCTTTGCTTCCTATTCAGTCTGCATGAAAACCATAAAAAGAGGAGCTGGAACGTTTATGAAAAATAAAAATAGTTGGTTAATTTTAGTTTTTTTCACAATAACCTTAATGGTGGTGGGAACCTTCAAATATGCCTCATCTCCAAATGTAGTATCTGCACAAGAGCAATCAGAAGACCCTCCCCAAACAACTTCTCAAGAAAATCTATGGAGTATTCGCCACGCCTCTCTTTATTCTTATCATCCTCTCTTAAAACCAGGTCACCCTGCGTATGAAGCTGAAAAAGAAAAACTCAAAGACACCATTGCCCAGGTGGGAGAAAAAAATGTTAAAATTCAAGTACGAGGAGATGAAGTGTTGATGTTAGAAATAGCATATAAAGATGAGCTAAATATTCATAAGAGAGAATTCAAGGTTCTTGATAAAGAAAAAAATGTTTGGCATTCCTATGCTGAAAATCCTTTTTTTAATGCGGGGGCCCCTGAGCTTTACACAGGAGAACCGATGACGGACACCGTTTTAATGACCTTGGATTTTTTAACTTTCTTTGCAAGAGGCTTTACATCTGATTTTACAGAACAGAAAAAAGAGATTGGGAGTTATTTTGCTTCTGTTGAATTTTATAATGAAAAGTCGCCTGTTTTTAGGAGATTTTTCCGTTTTCTTCAAACCCATGAAGATACTGAAACAAATCGATTGAGCTTTCTCTATGAAATTGCTGAAGAATACAATCTAGAAAAAGACCAACAGCCTCCTCATCTCAATGACATTACAAGCAATACACAGGCTTTACTAAAATTAAAAAGTGTAGAGGGAGATAAAACAAAACTCTCTGAACAAGAAATCAAAGATATCGAACAAGCACTCAAAG
>JACPSU010000105.1 GCA_016193105.1 Deltaproteobacteria bacterium
AGGTGAAGTTTCTGCCAAAGACTTGCCAGATAAATATTTTTCATCGGAAGCCAAGGGTGGCCAAAAACATAAGTTCTTTTTACCCCCTGAAGGATTGGATCTCCCAGGAGTGATTGCAAGTGTCGAGCAGGAGCTTATTGAACAGGCTTTAGCGCGTACGGGTGGCAATAAAAATAAGGCAGCACAAATGCTTAAGCTTAAGCGGACAACGTTAGTGGAAAAGCTTAAACGGAAAAAGACCCCAAGAGCCTAGGCTCGAGGCATTTTTTTGACGGTTTTTTTATAAAACTGCCAAAATCCTGATCCTAGTTGAGTGGTGTCGGTGTGAAATGATTCATAAATTTGGATGGCATACCTTTTGCTTATATAAAAATATAAAGGGAGGTGTTCGATGAGTGAACTTTTAACAAAGCTAAAAGAGAGACCTGATAAGTTTACTTTAGAAGATAAACAAGCTTTAATTTTAGAATATACATCGCTCATTCGATTTATTGCGCAAAGGATTGCATCAAAGCTTCCTCCCAATATTGATTTAGATGATCTGATTAGCTCAGGAGTCATTGGGCTGATGGATGCGATCGATAAATACGATCCTTCCAGGGATAATCAATTTAAGACCTATGCAGAATTTAGAATTCGTGGGGCCATTTTAGATGAGCTCAGAGCTCAGGATTGGGTGCCTCGCTCGATTCGTGAAAAATCGAAGGTGCTCGACAGAGCCTATCAACGCTTAGAGCAACGCCATGGCCGAAAAGTGAACGCCAAAGAATTGGCGAAAGAGCTTAAGATGACTGTTCCTTCTTTTCATGAGCTTTTAAGCACGGTGCAATCGGTTTCCATTGTGAGCTTGGATGACGTACGTCAGTTCCCATACAAGGACCGAAAGAATTTAATCGGGATCTTTGAGGAATTTAAAAGCAATAATCCACACTTTCAAATGAATGTGAAGGATATCAAAAAGCTGATTCAAGACGGACTTCAGGAATTATCTTCAAATGAGAGGATGGTCTTGGCGCTCTATTACTATGAGGACATGAATTTGAAAGAAATTGGTTCTGTGTTGGATGTAACCGAATCTCGAGTCTCTCAAATTCATTCTCAGGCGATTCGTCATTTGAAAGCTAAAATGAAAAGAACAACAGGAGAATTCTAGCCCATGAGCGTTTATTCCTTAAAAGAGCGCAAGCTTATGGATTCTGTGAATACTCTTTTTCGAGAGGCAGTGAAGGCGATTGTTTCTGCCTTAGAGGCCAAGGATCCCTATACGTATGGACATTCGTTGCGCGTTTCTGAATATGCGCTGCTGATGGGGGAGGCCATAAAGCTTAGTAAGGAAGATTTGCTTACTTTGGAACTTGGAGCGCTTCTCCATGATATTGGAAAAATTGGGACTCCAGATCATATTCTTTTAAAGCCTGGACACTTGACGGAAGAAGAATTTGAAATTATGAAAAAGCATCCTGTGCAGAGTGCAGAAATTTTATCGCATATTGAACTTTTAAAGGATGTTGTGCCTATTGTGAAATATCATCAAGAGCGAATGGATGGATTAGGCTATCCCGACGGACTTAAAGGAGAACAAATCCCTTTATTATGTCGAATTGTTTATATTGCAGATGCTTTTGATGCCATGACCTCCGATCGTCCCTATCGCAAAGCTTTGCCTCTTCAACAAGCCTATGATGAGCTTGTACGGTGTAGTGGAGAGCAATTTGATCCTAAACTTGTGCCTCTTTTTATTCAGGCCCACCAGAGTAAAAAGTCAGTTCAACATGAATCACCCATATTTCCTAGAAAACAAAAAAGAAAAATCGCAGCCTAAAAGGTCTATAGGCGAAAAAGCTCTCCTGGTCGGCATTGAAAAAGCTGATGAGACGAGGGAGCAAGCGCTAGAGTCGATGCGTGAACTTTCTCTTTTGGCGTATACGGCTGGAGCCCATGTGGTAGATGAAACTTTTCAAAAATTAAAACGGATTACCCCCTCCTATTTTATTGGTGAAGGAAAAGCAAAGGAAATTGCCGAGCTCGTCAAAGCCAAGGATATAGATGTGATCCTCATAGACAGCGATTTATCTGCCGGGCAGCAAGGTAATTTAGAAGCGTTGTGTGAAGCAAAGGTGATTGATCGTACGGGTCTTATTTTAGATATTTTTGCCCAGAGGGCTCAAAGTCGAGCTGGGAAATTGCAAGTGGAGTTGGCCCAGCTTAATTATTTACTGCCCCGCTTAAAAGGGCATGGAGTTTTTATGTCTCGACTGGGAGGGGGGATTGGAACCCGGGGGCCAGGGGAAACAAAGTTGGAATACGACCGACGAAAGATTCGCGATCGTATTGCGACGCTTAAAAAAGAACTGGTGTTATTAGAAAATTCAAGACAGCTTTATCGATCTAAAAGACAAGGTGTTCCCGTGCCTGTGGTGGCCATTGTGGGCTATACCAATGCGGGAAAATCAACATTGCTCAATACGCTGACAAAAGCTCAAGTTTTAGCAGAGGATAAGGTCTTTGCAACCCTAGATCCCACGACGCGTCAACTTCTTCTTCCTAATCATCAAAAAGTTTTGATGACCGATACCGTCGGATTTATTAGAAAACTGCCTATTCAGCTTGTCGAAGCCTTTAAGGCAACACTAGAAGAGGTGGTGGAGGCGGATTTACTTCTTCATATGATTGATGTGGCTCATCCTGAGTTTGAGCAGCAAGCCCAAGAAGTTTTAAAAGTTTTAGATCAGCTAGGAGTTTCTCAAAAGCCTATCTTACATGTCTATAATAAGGTGGATTTATTACCCGCCAATCATCATATCTTTTTAACGCACAAAAGATTGCATCCTTTTTGTATGATTTCTGCCGAAAAAGGGAAGAATCTAGAAGTGCTTTTTACGAGCATTCAAAATTTATTGAGTAACTTTGTAGAGACGATCGATCTTAAGCTTCCTCTCGAAGATCAAAAAATACTTTCTCTGATTTATGCCAACGGCCTTGTGATCGAAAAAAAATATTTTAAGAACACTATTCGCATTAAAGCTCAAGTTTCCCCTCGCATTGCAAATCAGCTCAAGAAGAAGTATTTAAGCTAAGCGACGATACCGTTTTAGTCCTTGCCAAATATTATAAGCTAAAACACTTAAAAGAAGTGCCAATAGTAGAGAGTGTTCCCAGGGGTTAGAGAAGAATAAAATCTTCTGTTTTGTCATGAGCTCCATTTTAAAATAAAAGAATAAAACAGCCGTGGTCAGCCAACTCATTGTAATCCATTCTTTGCTTTCCGAGAGCCCCTGAAAACTTGGAGTTCCATGCCTCATGGGATATCGCTGAAATAGTGGGAAAAATTTAGGAATCGTTTTTTGATAAACTGTGTATTCTGATGGATAGGAGGCTATAAGAGATTCCTTTTCTTCATTCGCGCTCTTTTTATGATAAAGATAAAGCATTGTGGATATGGATATAGGAATGAGCCATGGGTATCCAATGATAATCGTGAAACCAAGAGTAATGAGAAGACTACCGGTATAAAGAGGATGGCGTACATACGCGTAAGGCCCTGCAGTAATAAGAGTCCCCGTTTGAAAGCCAGTTCTCTGTCGTGTAACTTTGCGATGTCCTATATAACTATTTGCCCAGAGCCTTAAGGATTCTCCTAGGATTAGAAATAGACATCCTATGTTCAAAGATAGGTTCGTTGGGTGAGCTAGAATAAAGGCTATCGGAATTAAAAGATATCCTATTAAGAATCGTGGGGCAGAAAAGCGCTTTTTTAAGGACATAAGATAAAATTATATATTAGGCCAAGAGAAAGAATACAAGAGGTTTAAAGAGTTTGATATTCGTAGAGAGTTAGAAAATAATTTGGGAGTTTTAAACTTTTGTGATAGGCAGGACACCATGCGATTTGAAATGATTTCAATTTCTAGAATTCAATTAGACAATAGGCTATTTGAAGTTAGCTTTTTGGCAGATTTAACAGCGCTTAAAATTTCTGTTCAGAAAAAAGGGATTGTGCAGCCTATCCAAGTACGATCAGAGGGGGATTTGTTTCAAATTGTCTCTGGGTTTAGAAGACTGGAATGCGCTCAGGCTCTAGGCCTCACGCAGGTACCAGCTTTTATTTTAGGGGAAGATCTTTCTCACCTTGAATGTTTTGAAAGAGCTGTTGAAGAGAATTTTTTTAATCGAAAATTTAATTGTGTTGAAAAAGCAGGTACCATTCAAAAGCTCGAAAAAGAGTTTCAGGTTTCTAAAGAAATTTTGATTCAGCGTTATTTTCCTTTTTTGGGGGTGAGCTCTTCTGAAGCCGTCTACCAGTTCTATAAAAACATTTTAATATTAGATCCTGTTCTTCAAGAATATGTTGTGAGAAGTAATTTACCAACGCATGTTGTTGAAGAGTTTTTTAAATTTAATATTCAGGATCAAAAAACAATAACCCCCTTTTTGCAAAGTATTCATTTTTCTGTTTCAACGTTAAAGGAATTTTTAATTTGGATTTACGAAATGAGTTTGCGTGATCGCGCTTCTATCTCAGATCTGCTTTCAGAGCCCTTGAATGCTATTGTGCGAAATCCTGCTATGGATGCCCGACAAAAACTTCCAATCTTGAGACAGTGGCTTAAAAATAAACGCTATCCGATGTTGTCTGGTTTAGAAACACGGTTTGTTTTGTTAAAACAAAAACTACATTTGCCTTTGGAGTCTTCAGAGTTTTTTGAAGATAACAAAATCCACATGAAGCTTTCATTTCAAAACAAGGAAGAGCTGGAGCAATGGATTGAAAAAATGAAAGAGGCCTCTTTAAAGCCTGAGTTTGATGAGCTTTTAAAAATGGTATGATTCATTATCGGCCTTCCAAAATTTATATTGACCCCAGTGTTCAAAATTCCCCCATTACGCAAACTATTTTAAAAACATTCCCAGATATTTCTTGTGAATACACCTCTGAAAAACCATCTATTTTAAAGAAATTGGATCGTTATTCGGATCCTTTGCTGGAAGGTAAAAAGCATCTTTGGGTGACCCAAAACAAAGGAAAGCTTGTTAAAAAATGTGGGGCCTCGACCTCTGCGTTACAAAACTTAGTCTGTTGTAATTATTTTATCTTAGATTTTTCATTTAATTGTCATTTCGAGTGTGTCTATTGTTTCTTACAGGAATATACGAATCTTCCCCTGATGGTGGTTTATGCCAATATTGAAGAAATGCTAAAGACTGTTCAAGATCTCCTAGATAGAACCTCTTCTTCAAATATTCGAATCGGGACTGGAGAGATGGCTGACAGTCTTGCTTTAGATGAGATTACAGGATTTAGTCAGCAGCTGGTCCCTTTTTTTTCAATTCAAAAGAAAGCTTTTTTAGAGCTTAAAACAAAGTCTGATCGCATTCAAAATCTTTTAAAATTAGATCCCAAAGGCCAAACGGTGGTTGCGTGGTCTATCAATCCTCCTTCGTATATTCAAAAATATGATTTTAAAACGGCTTTGTTTGAAGAACGTTTAGAGGCGGCCAAAGAATGCGAGAAGGCAGGCTATAAGATTGCTTTTCATTTGGATCCTTTAATTGCCGAACCCACCTGGAAAAAAGATTATGAAGAGTTGGTAGGTCAGCTCTTTTCTCGTTTTAACCCTGCCTGGGTAAGTTTAGGAGCGCTCAGGTTCAATGCTAACTTAAGATCGATCGCTCAAAAACGTTTTCCCAATACCCCTCTTACCGTAGGGGAGTTTGTTTCAACGCCGGATGGGAAAAAACGCTATTTTCGTCAACTTCGAGAAGAGCTCTATCAAACAGTTTACGGATATATTACGAAGTATAACCGTCAAACCCCCACGTATCTTTGTATGGAAAATGAAGTGGTTTGGAAAAATAGTATGGGCAGGGTCCCTTCGAGCGAGCAGGCTTTAGAAAAACAGATCGTTTCCGCCAGTCTTTCTTAAAATCTCATTAGAATTTAATCTTTTATTTCACTTTTTTCATTCGGTAGGATTGTTCCACCGTCAAAACCAGGTATAATTAAAAGAGTAAACGTACGTTGGTCGTTTTAGTCTATGACACGAGTGTCTATGAGTCATATTTTTAAAAGAATTTTATTTTTAGCGAGCTTATTTTTATGGATCACCTGCGCTCCTCCGGGAGATCAGGGGCAGGTGCCTGTATCTACGCCCACAAAAAGTGGTGGAGCGACAACGACAGCACCTCTGCCCCCTGCAACTCCATCTCTAGGGGGAGGCTCTTTGCCTGCTCCTCAAACAGGCGTGCTTAAGAGAGATCGCGTAGGAGGATTTACAATACAAGGAGACACAAAAGAAGAATTTTTTGGAGCCGATATTTCTGTTTCTAATTTGGATGGTGATCAATACGCAGATGTTATTGTGGCATCGCGTGATGGGAAAGTCTTCATTTTTTATGGGAAAAAATTAGCTCAAATTTCTTCTGGTCAAACTATTCTTGCAAGTACGGCAGATAAAATTATTCAAGCTGTTGTTCCTCAGATGATTCCTATGATAAAAACTTTGGCAGGAAAATTTTCTAATTCTACAACAGATGATGTTATTTTATCCATCCCCGGAGACAATGAGGGTATGGGAGTTCTTTATATATTTACTTCTCAAAAACTTCTAGGCTATGGCGTACAAAGTATTCCTCTTTCAGCGGCTTCTTATAAAATGAGTGGCTACATTTCTTCTTCTGATCGAGCAACTGCTTCTGATGTAGATGGCTTCTTTGGGATGTCTGCCATATTGGCTGATGTAGATGGGGACGGA
>JACPSU010000067.1 GCA_016193105.1 Deltaproteobacteria bacterium
GTTGCGAGAAGCACAACCAAGGGAAGTTCATCCATCGTACGCACACTCAAAACCCCAGAAATTTTTGTTGAAGTTAAAGATGATGAAGAAATCTCTAAAGATCCTATAGGCTCATAAGAATCCTCATTTTTATTTGTGATATGGAGAGAAGCCCCCATAGAAGCCATCACCTCTAAAAACCCCATGCGCGTGGGATTGAGCCCCACAGAAGGTATTTCAAGTTTTGAATTTGGAAGCATGACAGCTAAGGCTATCAAGAAAGAAGCGGAAGATAAATCTCCTGGAATATCAATCGACCGGGCTTGTAAAGGCGACCCTTGAAGAGGCGCGCCTCGAAGCTGAACTCGTCTTTCACTCGTGGAAATAGAAGCTCCCATATATCGCAAAAGTCTTTCGGTATGATCACGTGTTTGAATCGTTTCTTGAATCTCTGTCACCCCTTCTGCGTAAAGCCCTGCTAAGAGCAATGCAGATTTGATTTGAGCAGAGGCCTGAGAGGGCTCACAAAAAAGTGCTTTTAAAGATTCTTGAGCAGGATAAATATGAATTGGCGCATAGGCATCTTTATCGGCCTGCAGATGGGCCCCCATGGATCTTAAAAGTTTAAGCAATTCTCCTGTAGGGCGACGGACCAAAGAACGATCTCCGGTAATAACCGAAGAAAATTTTTGAGCACTCAAAAGACCTGTCAAAAGCCTAAGGGTTGTTCCAGAATTGGCCACATCCAAAACATGTGAAGGCTTCTTAAGTCCCCAGTGACCTTTTCCAACCACCTGAAGCCCTTCTTTATCCTCGATGATTTCCACCCCCATCATTTTTAAAGCTCGGGCAGTAGCCAAACAATCTTCCGCTCTTAAAAAATTTTTAATGTGGGATCTCCCCTCAGCCAAAGAAGCTAAAATTAAAGCTCGATGAGAAATAGATTTGTCAGCAGGAGGCTCGAAATCTCCTTGAATTTTATGAAGTTTTGGAACTAAAAAGCTCATTTATTTTTTTTAAGTCATCTGGCGTATCCACCGCCCAAGATTCATGCTGAGTCGTTACTACTTTGATTCGAATTCCATGTTCTAAAGCTCGTAATTGTTCAAGCTCTTCTTCTTTTTCTAAAGCGGTAGGCATCCAACGTGAAAAATCTAACAAAGTCTCTCTTTTAAATCCATAAATACCTAAATGTTTATGAACGCCACTTTGCTGAATTTTCTCTAAAGAATGGGCTTCGTAAAAATTAGGCCACTGGGAATTTTCTCTCCATGTTTTTCTTTGAAAAGGAATCGGAGATCTGGAAAAATAAAGTGCAGTCCCTTCTTGATCGCAAAGCACCTTCACCACATTAGGATTTAAAAAATCTTCTTTAGTTTTAAAAGAAATCTGAGCGGTACTCATTTTTGCAAGTTCAGAATTAATCAGTACAGAAGCAACTTGATCTATAAGAGCTGGGGAGATCAAGGGCTCATCTCCTTGAACATTAATAAAAATATCAGAAGAAACGTTTTGAGCTACTTCCGACATACGATCCGTCCCACTTTGATGACGAGAACTGGTCATAACGACCCGTCCACCAAAGGAACGAACAGCTTCTTCAATCCGATTATCTTCAGTAGCAATAAAAACATCATCGACTAAGGTCGCCTGAGAAGCCCTTTCATACACATGTTGAACCATCGGTTTTCCAGAAATTAAAACTAGGGGTTTACCTGGGAAACGAGTGGAGGCATAGCGGGCAGGGATAACAACGGTGACCTTCACGCGGGCCTTCCAGATTGATTGCCTGCAATGATATCTTGAATCAATTTTTTCTTTATCCCCGCGCCATCTAAAATGAGGTCGACCACTTCTCGCACGGCCCCTTCTCCACCTTTTCGTTTAGCCACATAGTCTACATACTTTTTAACATCGGGGACAGCATCCAATGGAACGGCGGCAAATCCAACTCGCATCAAAATTGGAAGATCTAAAATATCGTCTCCCATATAACAGACTTCTTCATCCTTTAATTTATACTTTTTTAATACCTCTTCGTAAGATTCCATCTTATAGAGTTTATTTTGATACACATCTTGAATCCCAAGTATTTCAGCTCGGCGAGTAATAATTGCGGTATTACGTCCTGTAATAAGCGCAAAGTGATATCCCAGTTTCCGTGCTAAAACAATTCCTGCCCCATCTTGAACATTGAACTTCATGTACTCAAAACCATCATGGCCCATCATAAGCCCAGCATCGGTTAAAACTCCATCGACATCCAAAATAATCATTTTTATTTTTTTAAGTTTATTTTTCATAAAAGTGTTCTCGAAAATCTCTCACATATCTTTCACGCATTTTTAAAAGTAACGATCGAATGGGCTCTTTTTGGTAATCGGGATATGTCCACGGAAAGATCTGAAATTGGTTATTCTTAAACATCAACGTCAAATCCCCAAAGAGTCCCCGTCCTAGATAAATTCGATGAGCAAAATTTTTTCCTGTTGCTAAAACCAGTTGCGAATCACTTAAATATCCAGGATCAATGTTGAGTGTACGCCGCCCATCTTCTTTTGCAAGATTATTTTCAATTTCATTGGTAAAAAGCTTTATATCAACCAAGGTTTCTCTTAAAATAAGAGCCTTGAAACCAAAAAAAGAACGCCACAAAGGCCGCCCCATCTCCCGAGTGTAATATTCTGTAAATGTAAAAGGAAAATCTTCCTCGATAAAATCTATGGCACCCATTTTTTGGTTTAACAAAGATAAAGCCTTTTCATAGGCCTCATGATCTGAATAGATCAGACTGGTTACTAGCTTAACGGGCTTAGGCTCTTGTGGACAACTCATGAAGTGCAAAGTTTTTAGGTGCAATTCGCTTTTTTTCAACTTGAATATATTTTTTAAGCTCTGAAGCTGTTACCGTTGCAGTCCCTAATTTTCCAACCACAACCCCTGCTGCATAATTGGCTAAGACCACAGCCTCATTTAAGGAGGCTTGGGAGCTCAAAGCTAACGTTAAAACACTGACCACCGTATCTCCTGCACCACTAACGTCAAAAACTTCCTTAGCAAAGGTCGGGACCTTTAAGAATTCTCCTTCTTTTTTAAAAAGAGCCATCCCTTCTGCCCCTAAGGTCACGACTAAGTTTTCACATTGAAGACGATGAATGATTTTTCTTCCGGCCTCTTTAAGATCATCTAGAGTTTCAATCGATTTTTGTGCTGCAACTGTAGCTTCTTTTTTGTTTGGGGTAATGAGAGAAAAACCTTGGTAAAATTCCATATTTCTTTCTTTGGGATCAATAGATATCAGTTTTGGATTCTTCTGATGAAGACTACGCAATCCATCTAAAAGGGCTGGATGAATCACCCCCTTCCCATAATCAGAAACAATCACAGCATTAAGCTGGCTCCAATGTTCTTTTAAATAGCGCAAAATATTTTGGGTTGTTTGAGGTACAATGGCAGTTTTGGTTTCTGTATCAAAACGTACCACTTGTTGATGCCCTGCAACAATACGCGTTTTTTTAGATGTTAACCGATGAGACTCCACAATCAACCCTTCACTGGAAACATCAATATCCTTCAATTGTTTTTTGATTTCTAAAGCAGCCGCATCTTCACCAATCACTCCACAAAGTAAAACACGAGCGCCCAATGTTTTTAAATTTCGAACTACATTTCCCGCCCCTCCTAACATAGAGGAATCTCGAGTAACTTCAACCACTGGAACAGGGGCTTCAGGACAAATTCGCTCTACCTGTCCCCAAATGTAGCTATCTAGAATAACATCGCCCAAAACTAAAACAGAAGGTTTTGAAAATAGCTCTACAATACTAAGCAAGCGAGAAGGTTCAATTTTTTTTAACGTGGCCATAAAAGATGTTTTTCGATTTGTTTTAAATTTAAAATGAGGGCGCCTTTATTTCTATTTACAAGTTCTTGGGCTTTCATTTCAGATTGTTTTCTTAAACTCTCTGAAGACAATAGTTTTCTTAAAGTCTCTTCTAACATAAGCTCATTCTTAACTTCTAAGGCCGCATTTTCTTCTAAAAACTCCAGCGCAATTGCTTTAAAATTTTCCATATAAGGACCAAAAAGAATCACCTTTCCCAATGCCGCAGGTTCTAAAAGATTTTGTCCCCCATGTCCAGTTAAGCTTTTACCCATAAAAACAAGCGTTGCCAATGCATAATATTGAGGCAACTTTCCAATACCATCAATCACCAAAACAGAACGGTCATTGGCTATCCATGATGACTGGTTCTCTTCAGACTCTAAAATGGGAACAAGATTTTGATGCTGTATCAACTGCTGAATTTCAGAAACACGCTCCGGATGACGAGGGGCCAAAATCAAGCGTAAAAAAGGAAATTCTTTACACAATTTTTCATAACAGTGAATTAAAATTTCTTCTTCTCCGGCATGCGTACTTCCACCCACTAAAACCACTTGAGAGGTCATCCCAAATTGCTTTTTAAGTTGCAACGCTTTCGCATGAAGCTCCGAATGGTCTGTGGGAATTTCAAATTTCAAATTCCCCCCCACAATCACTCGTTCTTGAGGAGCCCCTAAACGAAGAAACCGAGCAGCATCCTCAGGCGTCTGGCAACTTAAGATTGAAAGTTTATTTAAAACAGGTTTTAGAAAAAAAGAAATTTTAGAATACCCTTTAAAAGAACGATCAGAAAGTCTTCCATTGACAAGAGCTAAGGCAATTTTTTGACGATGCGCAAGCCACCAAAAGTTAGGCCAAATTTCAGTTTCAACTGCAATAAAAGAAAGTGGCTTTATCTGCTTTAGCACTCGCTGAATAACCCAATAAAGATCTAAAGGAAAATAAAGAGGAATATCTTCTGAATACAGTTTAGGAGTAATCCACTCTTGACCCGTCTGAGTGGTCGTTGAAAAAACAACAACCATATGGGGATATTTTTCTTTAAAAGTTTTATAGAGAGAGTAAATAGCAGAGGCCTCTCCCACAGAGACTGCATGAAACCAAATCGTTTTTCCAAGTCGAACTTTGGCTCTTTTTTCTTTTGAAATAAAACCTAATCGCTCTGCTAATCCAGCTCTATACCGCTTATGAAAAAAAAATTGAAATAAAAAATAGGGAATTCCCACAAGAAATCCCAGGCTTAAACATATATTATACAACAAAATCATCATGGTTGGGTCGGCGACCCTTGAATTGGAAGTTGATATTCAGGATCTTCTATCTGTATAACCTTACCCTTGAGATACCCTATTTTGATCTTAGTTTCAACTTGTAAAACAAGGTGACGTTCATCATCCGTTAGCCAAATTGTGGAATCTCCATAGGTTTGTAAAATTCCCTCAAATTTTGTAATTGGCCGTATGACCAAGGCGTCAAATGTTCCGATAGTAGTTTCTAATTTTTCTTTTCTTAAAACCTCAGCATCCACTGTAATACGTTTGCCTTCATTATAGATATCTGTATGGTAGCTTTTTCCTACCTCTAATTTTTGGATTCTCAAGAAAAAAGCTGAAGAAAACATATCTAAAACACCCGGGGTTAAGGTATCTGTAAGTCGTTTTTCTTTTTCTCCTTTTTTTAAATGAACACGTTTCATCCAATATTCAATTTTGTTACTTTCATAATCAAACACCATTAATCCTTCACGCAGACGATCTGTTTCTACCCCATGAAGGGCCGACTTAAAGGGATAAAACGTTTCCACATCTACATAGCTTTCTATCCAGTCATTAATACTATGAATTAAATCCATCGTAGCTGAACTTTTAACGGTCCCCATAAAATGATAGGCTTTCCTATCTCCTATATATACAAATGGACGTACTTCTAGAGTCACCATACCTGCCTTAATAGAAAACCACGAAAAAGCATACGTTACTTTTTCTCCTTCTCTAAATGCCTGAGCCTGCGCATAGTCACGAACTCTTTGTCGTGCCTCTTTAGTTTCAAAAACACGAATGGTTTGTGTTTTAAATGTTTTCTTTTTTCTATGTTTCTTAGAAGTGGCTGGCTTAGGAGTCGCTTCAACAGGTAAAGATCCTTCAATATCCGGTGGTGGCTTAATCTTTTCTATTTTCTCAACATCTTGGAAGCCCCCACAGGAGATGTCTAAAAAGAAAAGAAAAAAAACTAAAAGTCTAAGAGGAAGAAGATGGCTCAGGATGGCCTTTCCACCTGCGATGGATCCAAAACCACTGCTCTGGATGTTCACGAACCATTTGCTCAATTGCATGGGAATAGACTTGAGTATTAGTGTATATATTTTCTTCACGCGTGCCAACTCTTTTATAAGGGAGTGGGGAAGTTATTTTAAGCACCATTTTCCCTAAATCTGTTCGATAACTATAAACGGGCAAAACAAGCGCATCGGACCGTTCTACCAGGGCCGCCAATCCTTTAGTTGTTGCTGCAGGTCGATTGAAAAAAGACACGTAGACTCCACCTGGTGGACTACGGTGTTGATCAAAAATAAATCCGACAACTTTATTTTTGGAAAGTAAATTTAAAATGTGATGGAGAGAATTCTTGGACTCAATAAGGCCCAGCCCCACTCTTTTTCGTTGTTTAGAGATCACATGTTCAAAAACTTCGCTTTTTATTTTTCGAACAATAATATGCAAAGGAATTTCATAGAGAGGCGTCACAGCGGCGAGCCATTCAAAATTTCCCAAATGTGCTGTTAAAATTAAAACTCCTTTACTTTCTTTTTGGGCTTCATCAAAAAATGCTTTATTTTCAATGACAAATCTATTTTTAAACTCTTCCAAAGACAGAGTCCTTAACTGAATAAACTCTAAACATAAAAAAACGTAGTGACATAGATTTGCTTGAGCAAGCCTCTTAATTTCTTTTTCAGATTTTTCAGGATACGCTTTTCTTAAGTTGTCTAAAATAAGATTCACTCGAAAAGGCACACACCAGTACCAAAAAAAAGATACGCTACTTCCAAAAAATATTAAAAAACTATTCGGAATTATATTTAAAAAAAAGCTAAAGACATCTAAGAGAAAGGAAACAAAATTCATCCTCATAAAGTCTGTAAAAATTGGTTAAAAAGTTGATCATTTTGAGTAATTTTTAAATCCACACCTAAAGCACAAATAGGAATGTTTTTCAAAATTTCGAATATGACTTTCTGAGATAATCGGGCTGCATCTTTTTCAGTGGTAAGCAATACTTCCGCATCTGTTTCTTTAAATTTCTTAACCAGCCGCTCCATATCTCTAAACGAGTATTTCCAATGATCTAAATAAGATTGAAAACCAACCACATGCCCATGGAGATCTTGAATCATTCTCTCAAAGGATTGAGGATTTCCAATCCCTGCAAAAGCGAATATTTTTTTCCCTAAAAGGTCACGTACAGGACGCCTCTCTTTTGAAACAATATCTTGTACATATTGGGGCTGATAATTAGCCTCTACAATTAACGTCTGTGGATACATTCTTTGCAACGTATGTTTAATTTCTTCCTTTTCAAATTTTTCGAGATCCGCAGTCCGCACTAAAACAAAACAGTGGGCTCTCTTTAAACCACTCAAAGGCTCACGAAAAAAACCCAA
>JACPSU010000094.1 GCA_016193105.1 Deltaproteobacteria bacterium
GTGAGCCGCAATCCCTTCTTCAGAAATCCGATGCATTTCTTCGGTTCGAATTTGAACTTCCAAACGATCCCCATCCGGTCCAATGACGGTTGTATGGAGCGACTGGTAGGAGTTGGCCTTGGGCATTGCAATAAAATCTTTAAACCGTCCCGGCACGGGCTTCCAAATGGAGTGAATAATTCCTAACGCTTCATAGCACTCAGATAAAGTTTTTACGATAATCCGAAATGCAATCACATCATAAATTTGTTCAAACTCAAGACCCCGAGACTCCATTTTTTTATAAATGCTATAAAAGTGTTTGGGGCGTCCAGAAACATCTAAATATTTCAGCCCGTGCTCATCTAATTTTTGGCGAATTATTTTTTGTATTTTTTCAATATGCCCTTCACGATCTTGTTTCGTTTTGGCAACCGCTTCAGAAAGTTGCGTATAGATCTCAGGGTTTAAATATTTCAAGGATAAATCCTCTAATTCTATTTTCATCCACCCAATCCCCAGCCGATTGGCTAAAGGCGCATACACATCTGCTGTTTCTTGGGCAATCCGAAGTTGTTTGGGTGAAGACAAATGCTCCAATGTCCGCATGTTATGGAGACGATCGGCCAGCTTAACAAGCATCACACGAATATCTTTAGCCATTGCCAGAATCATTTTTCTAAAATTTTCGGCTTGTTTTTCGTGTGTACTTTTAAATTGAATTCGAGAAAGCTTAGTCACCCCATCCACAAGTTCGGCAATCTCTCGTCCAAATTCTTTTTCCAAAGCTTCAAAGGTGGCCCCCGTATCTTCCAGCGTATCATGCAAAATTGCAGTCACAATAGAAGGAATATCCATGTGCAGGTGGGTCAAAATCATCGCCACTTCTAAGGGATGGCTCACATAGGGCTCTCCAGAGGCTCGTTTTTGTCCACCATGCGCTTTCTCTGAAAACTCAAATGCATGTTGGATTGGGGCGAGCGTGGCATCTGGATAATAAGATTGAATGGCTTTAAATAATTCCTGTAAGGTCACTGTCATGAAGGATGCCTTTGAGACTTAATAATGGAGATCAGCTCTTCGAGGGCTTGTTCAAAATCATCATTCACAACTTGAAATTGATAAGAAGGGGCTGCTGCGATTTCTTTCTTTGCAACTTCCAGACGCTTTTGGATCGTCATTTGCGAATCACTTTTTCTATCGATAAGCCTATTTTTTAATTCTTTTAAAGACGGCGGATTGATAAAAACAGAAACCGCATCAGAATAAAGTTTCCGTAATTGGTCTGCTCCTTGAATATCAATACTTAAGAGAACGTCGTTTCCTTCTTGCATGCTTTTTTCGATCAAGTTTTTATTTGTTCCATAATAATGGCCATGCACAATGGCCCACTCTGCAAATGCATGCTCTTCAATCATGGCTTTAAATTTTTGCGGACTCACAAAATGATAATCTTTTCCTGTGACCTCCCCTTCACGAGGAGCCCGAGTGGTATAAGAAATGGAAGGGACAATCTGAGAAAGTTTTGCAAGAACCGCATGACAGAGTGTTGTTTTTCCAGCGCCCGATGGGGCAGAGATAATAAAAAGCCTCCCTTTTCTTTTTTTATTCAACATTTTGAACTTGTTCTCTCATTTTCTCCAAAAGAGATTTACACTGAATAGCTAGATTAGGGACTTTAGAATCTAGAGACTTTGAACCGATGGTATTTATTTCTCGATTCATTTCCTGAAGTAAAAAATCAAGATTTTTTCCAATCGTATTTTCTTTTAATTCTTTCCCGAAGTTTTCGTTCATACTGATCTGCCAACTCTTCTTTAGCTTGAGCGATTTGGGCCACAATCCCTTCAAATTCTTTCACATACTGTAAAAGTGCTTCAGCCAAAGCCTTCCCCTCTTTTTGCCGCATCACCGTCACTTTTTTTAAACACTGAGGAAGCAACGAAGAGAGCATTTTCCAATAAGAATCTGAGGAATCTGTTCGTGCAACAGTCTCCCAAATATGAGGTAAAGACAGAAGATGATCTAACGTCACCTCTCCTTGAATATGAAATTTTCGCTTCACACGACCTATTTCTCGAAGGGCGCGGGCAACGGCATCGTCATCTAACGTCAAAAGAGAAGCTTTTGAATGAGCCAGTCGCTCCCGAGAAATAATCAGCTCTACAAACCCTCGAGAAATATATTTTTTAACTTCCTGCAAAATCCGAGGTTCCAAAGAAGAATACTCTGATGGACTTTTCAATTTAAATTCAAGATAACGACTGTTTAAGGTTTTAAGTTCCAGGGACACTCGTTGGCCAAAAGCAGGAAAAATCTTCTCTAAGCTTGCGTAGCCCGTCATGCTTTTCATAACGCATCATGTTATCAAAACTAGAGCAATTTCGCAATCTTATGATGGATAGCGGGATCAGAAGGCAAAAACCACGAAATTTCCGAATCCGCACGAAACCAAGTCATCTGTCCTTTAGCCAATTGCCGCGTGGCTTGGTTGATCCTTTCGAAAAGCCCTTTTAAACTGTCATCCCCCGATTTAATCGGGGGATCGATGTTCAAGAATTGAATCGTCTCCTTATACCCAACACTTTGAAACGGCTTACACTCTAAAGAATACTTTTTTTGAAGTTCTCGGACCTCTTCTATAAGCCCCTCTTTCAACATATGAGCCGTTCTTTGTTCGATATTTTGATAAAGAAGAGGTCGATCCATATTCAAACCTATTTTGATCAGATCTTTGATTCCAAAATTTTTCTTTTTATTTTGAACATGGTCTTCTTGGTACTGAGAAAAAGATTTTCCCGTCATGTGGTAAACTTCCAGCGCTCTTAAAATACGATAATGATCATTGGGATGAATGGCCTGTGACGTTTTCAAACTCCCCCGACACAACTCTTCATATAAAGCCTTGGGATCTTGAGACAGCCGCTCCTCTAATGCTTCACGAATTTTTGGATCTGACGGAGGGGCCTGAAACATCCCCTGCGTTAAGGCTTTAAAATAAAGACCTGAGCCTCCCACCAAAAACACATTTTTATTTTTCTTTTGAATTTTTTCTATCGCCCCAGTCGCAGCCTCACAAAAATCATAGGCAGTAAAAAGATTTGAAGGATCCGCAATATTGATACAATAATGAGGAATCGTCTTTTGCTCTGCCACGGTGGGCTTTGCCGTTCCAATATTAAAATCACGATACACAAGGAGCGAATCCACACAGACAATTTCAGCATTAAACTTCTGCGCGAGCTCAATCGAAAGTTTTGTTTTTCCAACCGCCGTCGGCCCTATGAGTGCAATGATCATATGCTAAGAAATGCAGCATGGCCAAAGAGCTTTTGCAAGTTTTTATTATTACGCGGACGGAAATCCGACCCCCTTTTACCTATTGTTGAGCTTAAAAATATTGGCATAAAGCTTGCATATCTCCATATCCACATATGGAATCAAACAATCTAAAAAAAGAAAAATGGATCAAAGAAAACCAAGAATATATCTTGAAGTGGAAAGAGATATATGAAAAATTATATCGTCAATCTTTAGAAGAATGGTGGTCTACACAAAGATTTGAACAGGAGATAGGCAGCTCATTACTGGATTCAGAGCTGAGAGATTTTTGGTTTTTTTGTGGATCTTATATAGAACAACATCCTAATGGACAACTAGCAAAAGATCTTAAGAAAGCATTAAAAGATTTAAAAGAATTTGGCACCCTAGAACCCTCTGAAAAAAGGAGATTTTTAAAAACTATGGCAACCGTTAGGAGGAAAAAGTATGGGAAATAAAAATAGAGATACCATGTCAGAAAAAGAATACCTAAAATGGGTTGAAAAAGAAGCTGAACGCGATATGTTAACGAGTTTCAAAGAGCTTTAGAGTTGGGAGATATGCTAGCTCAGGGAAGTCGAGATCCTAAAGTCATTGAAGAATGGACAACGCTTCTTAGAAAGGCGCGATTACGGAACAGAAAAAAAACACAAAAAAAGATAAAGCCTTCTTCAAGAAAAGAAATCGTTATTTAATTTTATCTCAAAAACTTTTTTTCAATTTCGGAGATGGGGACTTTGAAGGTGAAGGGGCGGCCGTGGGGACAATGAGGAGCAGAGGTCACGCGATCAAGGGCTTTAAGTAAAGCAAAAATTTCTTCACGCTCTAATTTTTCATGGGCCGTTCGGGCTGAGTGACAGGCAATCGTAGATAAAATTTTATTGACCCACTCTTGTCCCATCAAACTTTTTGGCACCTCTTTTAATTCCAAAAGCATCGATTGAATGAGCGCCGGAGTTATTTTGTCATGAAGTTCTTGAGGAACAGCTTTCACCACAAATGTTGTTTTTCCAAAAGGCTCAATCTCAAATCCAAATTTAGAAAGACTTTTTCCTAACTCTTCCATCAGGACCGTTTCTTCGGAAGTTAACTCTAATGCTAAGGGAATGAGTAAATACTGCTCCTTAATTGTTTGTGAATGATATTGAGATTTGAGTTTCTCAAAAGCCACCCTTTCATGAGCCGCATGTTGATCAATAAAAACAAGCTCTTCTTTGTCTTCACAGAGCAAATAACTCGATTTGATTTGACCAATAAAACGAAGGTTTTCAAAATATCCTTTTGAATCAAAAGCAATTTGAGTCTCGTGAATTCTAAAATCGGGGGGATAAAAAGAAAAATAAGATTCTTGAGAAGAAGATGCTGTCACAGATACAGAAGGAGCCGAAGTTACTTGCAGCTTCGGACGCAAGACTTCCCGAATAGAATTCTCAACAAAGCTATGAATAAAATGGGTGTCCTTAAATCGAACTTCTTTTTTCGTGGGATGAACATTGACATCCAAGTCGCCCCCTTGCGTTCTTAAAAATAAAATAACTTTGGGATAGTGCCCATGAGGAATAAGGGTCTGATAGGCAGCGCTCATCGCATGAAGAAGCGTTCGATCTCGAACCGGACGTCCATTCACAAACATGTAGCAACTTGCCGAACTGTGCGCAGTCACATGGGGCACTCCACAAAAAGCTTCTAACTCCCACTCTAAATGTTGATTGGCCATCGGAAGAAAAGTGTCCGCACTCTCTTTTAAAATAGCTAAAAGGCGCTCTAAAAGAGAGAAGGATTTAGGCAAAAAGAAAACTTCGCGATCTTGATGAGTAAGACGAAAAGAAATGGAAGGATTCACCATGGCCAGTTGAGAAATCACTTCTGAGCAGTGGCTGAGCTCCGTTCCTTTGGATTTTAAAAATTTAAACCGGGCAGGCGTATTAAAAAATAAATCTTCCACTAAGAGTTCTGTCCCGGAAGGAGCTCCGAGCGTTTCTTCTTTTATTTTTTTCCCTCCTTCAAATCTCAATCGCGTTGCTTCTAACGTATTGGGAGTTTTAGTTGTAAGACTTAACTTGGACACAGAACTAATGGAGGGCAAAGCCTCCCCTCGAAATCCGAGAGATTTCACTTTAAATAAATCATCTAAGCATTTGATTTTACTTGTGGCATGGCGCTCTACACATAGCTGGGCTTCTTCGGGCGTCATTCCACTTCCATTGTCTCGAACGAGTATCTTTTGCTTACCTGCGTCCCACAATTCTACTTCAATACGGTGACTGCCAGCATCAATCGCATTTTCCACAAGCTCTTTCACAACAGAAGCTGGACGTTCAATCACCTCTCCAGCGGCAATTTGGTTGATCACCTGTTCAGGTAAAATTTTTATTTTAGAAGCCGTCATTTAGATAACACAGACTTGATTTCTTCCAGACTGTTTGGCTTTGTAAAGCGCTGCATCTGTTTTTTTAATCAGATCCTCAGGAGTTTTTGTGGAAATATCCATCTCCCCTACTCCCAAACTAATCGTCACAGGAAGCGTATGCCCATCGTATTCAAACGAAAATTTTTCAACGGTAGATCTTAAGCGCTCTGCAATCTCACATGCTTTTTGAAGCGTGGCCTCAGGAAGAATGATCACAAACTCTTCTCCCCCATAACGTCCAAACACATCTTCACTTCGAAGAACTCGATCTTTTAAAAGCGCACATGTTTTTCGAAGAACGTAGTCTCCCGTCAGATGACCATAGCGATCATTCACTTGTTTAAAAAAATCGAGATCAATCATAATAAGAGACAAAGGAATACGAAGAGAGCGACACCGTACAAACTCACTGTGAAGATAATCTGTAATGTATTTTTTATTAAAAATTTGGGTCAAGTCATCAACCGTAGCTAAATCTCTCATTTTTTCATGATAAATATTTTCAATATT
>JACPSU010000095.1 GCA_016193105.1 Deltaproteobacteria bacterium
GAAGACAAAAGATTTTTCCAGTTTGTGGCTTTCAGATGCTCATCAAAAAAATCTCCTCGAAAGATCCAGGTCAGTCCCTCGTTCATAAAAAGATGCGAATGTAGATCGACTTCTGCATAAAGGAGAGGTGGGAGTAGAAGGGCAATGATAAGGCTAACTTGTAACCCAAAGATTTTTGTGTTATTAAAGGAATCCCTCTTAAGCATAATCATGAATAAACCATATCACCTCTTTTTTCTATTTTTCTCAATCATTTTATGTGAGTTTTTGAGAGCAGGATCTCTAGAGGCAGCCGATCAGGGGCAGAGGATTCGGTGTGAAGATTTCTTGTCTCCTTTTATGATTGTAGAGCTGGGGCAAGGGCTGGGAATTGTTGCAAAAACGAGAAGACAGCTTGAAGCCATTGAGCGATCAGAACGATTTCTTGAGACAGGCGAAGGGCAACTAGCCCTTAAGGCCTTTATGTTAGACCCCACGCGCCAGGGGTTTATTGCCAGTCACTTGGCATCTGGGGGGAGTGCTCAAAGTGCTTATATTGCCGCATCTTCGGGACAAACATCCTGGCAAGTTGTTGTTAGCCAAAGAGACTCTTCTCAAATTGTAGGAGGATATACCTGGCAACATCTGGACGGAATTCAACGGCAAGCATCCGGTGTTTTAACTCGAAGACTGCGTGATCCTAGGGCGGTATCCACAACCCGAGTGGAGCGTGTGGGCGCCGGGCGTTTTATTCCTTTGAGTGATGAGCTCATTGAAAATGCAAATCTTGCTTTAAGAAAAGCACGGGAAGGGTTCAAGCAGGTGAGGCGTGGTTTATTAGCAACAGGGCAAAGACCTTCTCGAGAAGAATGGCATCGCATGTATGTAGAGCGGTACCACTATGAATTTTCAAAATTGACTGGGCTTAAACAAGCCCCTGTGATTTTAGATACCCCTGCATTAAATATAAGACCTTCTAGATCAACATCCATTATTTTTGATCACCATGGGCCTTTTTTTGATCCCAGACGTCCTAAACGTAATACGACGATGCAGGTTTTAGATTACATTGAAAAGGTGATGGCAGGGTCAGGGAGTCCAACAGACAAAATTGCTTTTCTCAAACGTACGTTTAGGTTTGTGACAACAGATAATTTGGCAGATGGAGGATGGTCGATTTGGATTGCTCAAAACCTAGAAAAGGTGATTTCAGATAAAGCTTTTCGAAACTTGATTCGTCTGGCAACGGAATACGAAGATTTTGGTGTGTTTGCGACAGAATTTCAGCAAAGAGCAGTGCAGGCTTTTGAGCAAGGAGATTTTTCACTCAAGCAAGCCATGGATCTTCAACAAGCCATTTTACGTGGGTATGATGAAATTTTGACAAAGTATGGTGTTAAATATTCTGATCGATTTCATTTGTTACCCAAACGAGAGCAGCAAAAACTCATGCAAGATGCTTTAAATATAATTTCAATGTGTTTAGAAAGTCCTACGTTTTTAAAAGGTAAAATAGAGGCTTTTTTATACTATCAGACAGGGGCCATTCGTGCTGTAGAGGCGGGACATCTTTCTATGAGAGAAATTTTGCTTCAAGACGGACTGGGGGAAGATTTTTTGAACAGGTTTGAAGGTGTGGTTTATTATTTTAATGGCAATGCCATTGATGCATCAAAATATGGGACCATTGTCTGTTGGTCTGCTCCGGCACAGGCACACAATCAAGCTATTCAACTCAATATGAGTCCGAAACCAGATGGAAAAGTTATCTATATCCTGGCCAATCCAGAAGGGCGCCCTATGCCCATTCCTTCCTTGATGGATATTGGACGTGAAATTCAGGCCTTACATTTAAAGCGTTCTTTTGAAAAAGGGGAGATGACAGAGCCGCAATTCACAGAAGCTTTAAGAATACTTCAAAGCCAAGGGATTGGACGTGATGCCTTACAATTTTCTTTCCAGGGTGTGTATCTCACCCCTCGCGAAATCGTAGAGATCGTAGATCGCGGCCTTCAGAAATAAAATAAAAACAAGAATGCCGCCGGCCAGAATCGAACTGGGTAAGGTTAGTGTTATCCACACTAGAGAGATTTACCCTCGAAATAAGTTCAGGATATTACAGCCTGTCATGCCACGTGAGAGATTTGAACTTCATACATCGCTTACGCGTACAATTAGAGAGTCCATTTTTATATCATTCACTTACAACACAGCGGACAGACTCATGATCGTTCCAAGTAAATTCATAATAATTACCAGAGATAGTAGTATCGCTATACGTTCCACAGGAAGGATGAGAAAACCACGAGCGAGTCGGAGGATTATACCACCAGTAGGATCTAAGACTGTAATCTCTTTTCATGACATGAACATTGGGTAATGCCTTCAAAAGACCACTGGCCGATGCTCTTTGAACTTCAATTTGAGTGGGAAGTCTTGCTTCTAAAGTTTCACAAACCTTAACTCCTTTGTTACATCCCCATGTTTCACCTACTAAATCACTCCAAATGAGACCTGTGTCATGATCTTTCCAAGCTTCGCCAAAAAATTTTCGTTTTACTCGCTCAAAAACGGCATCATTTTCAGTTATACATGTAAATCCTATAGGTGCCTCCCTAAGATCCATAGAAGGATCATTAATACAGACAGTGTTTTTCGGTTTTGGATTTTCTCCTGAAGAAGTCCCGAATGATCGAATAATACCTACTGCAATTTCGTCTAAATTGTTTTCAAATTCAAAGCCAAAACCTACCATGTGTCCAGCTTCATGGAGAAGAAGCTTAGCCAGCTTTTCATGATCGTAGTCTTCGGTCAGATCCTTATCAATTTTAAGCTTTTGGGCACTAGAGTCATAAAGTGCTTCCACGCGATAGGATTTTCCCTCTCTTGCAACTATGAGAGGTTCATCTCCTAAACTGGGTATAACAATTAAAAAGTTAATGTTTTTTGACTCTCGGAGATAAGCCGTATAATTTCCCATAAAAATTTCCTTTGAGCGTTCTGAAATATTCAATTTACTAAAAGCGGCCTTATCAACCCTTTCGAGATATTCTATGGCCTTCAGCTTTGCTTCTTGAAGCAAAATTTTATAGGTGTCTCCTCCATTACCCGCTCCAATGCCAGAAAAAGTCTTTGAGGAACCAAGTACTAATAATAATACAATAAAAATAAATCTAAATGATTTCATTTCTTCTCTCCTATTCCAGAACGCATTTTAGTTTAGAAAAACAGGCATAATAGTATACCGTATAGCGACGTGGCCAAGCTGCTTCCGCCACAAATTTTATATGGCTATCAAATTTTTGTTGCCTGATTTTTTTATGTTTCTGCTCAGTTTCCACAATCCATAGCCATGCCGAATTCTGTTCTTCCCCTTTAGACGGCGCAGGGAAAAATTTTATATAAGAACCTGCTGATGGATATCCATATAATTGACAAACAGAATCGGCTCTTTGACGTACTATATAATTAATTTCATTATCTTTGTTATCGCTATTTTCTTTTGCTGTCAGAGCTAAGAATCGATATCCTTCATGTTCCGTTGGAATTTCTTTCCATCGATTAACTTTATCAATAGGATCTAACGGACCTTGAGAGACCATCTGTGCTCCGAACTCATCTAAGAAGAGATGGTCGTTTTCTTCCGTAAAGTGTCCAGCCTCATGATAAAGCTTGGCTTGGGCCTGAGAAAGAGTTGTGTTTTCATTTCGTCTCTTATCAATTCTAACAATGGGTTTTCTGGGGTCAGAATTGTCATAACAAATATCACTTCCATCTTCACAGGGAGTTTCAAAGTCAAAGATCATTCGATTCGCATAAATTTTTAATTTAAGAAGACGTGTTTGTTCTTCCTCCTCTTTTTTGAGCCACTCTTTAAACTCGTTATCAATGTTAAGAAGAACGAGATCATTGGCATCAAAGCTATTCAGAGTTTCAATATTTTTTTCTTTTGCTTGAGCAAAGAGCGTTGCCACCTGATCTGTGCCATTTCCGGCACCAATGCCGGCAAAGACTTCTGCAGATAAGAATAGACTTATTCCGATAATGAGCTGTTTAGTTATTTTCATTTCTTTCCTCCCTTGGTTAACTTAAAAAATTGGGTATTAAGCTGATAGACAGCATCTCCCTGTTTGGTTTCGCAAAGCCTAGCTATTTCTTTTTGAAATTTTCGGATTTTTCTTTTAACTTCGGCCATTTTTGATTTTGAAAAGATCATTGTATTTGAAGATATTTCTCTTTCTTGAACATCTTGGTTTTGAAGGGACTGAAGAGCCTTTTCAATCATTTGAGTGTGATGCTTTTTTAACGCTTCATTGGGGATATCTGTTTCAGTGAAAACCTGTTGTTGGGAATTCTTTTTTAATTTTCCATTTTTTAAAACGAGAAGTTTTAGACGAAGAAATCGTTTAATAGCCTCTTCAGCCATTACAGAAGTAATTTCATGATTGAGCTTTTGGGAAATCCAGTCGTAATCGAGTTTAAAGTCTTTAAGATCGACCATTTCATAAATCGCAAAATGGTACCAATCGGAGATAAGTCTAAATTTATCTAGGTGAAGCGTTGAAAATTCCTGGTCAGGTCTAATGTGTCCCAAAAGATCTGAATAGAGCTGTTTTTCAGCTGGAGTTATCGCATTGGAATACAATGTTAATACTTGAAGGTATTGTTTTTCTGGATCAGTCAATCGGAGTGATTCGGCAATCTTTGTTAAAAGCTCTAACTGAAGCTTTCGTTCCCCCCTTAAGACCATAGAAATCACTGATGGACTTCTAAAACCAAGATGGCCAGACCAGCTCCTTAAAGAATATTTCGGGTTCTTTTTTTGTTTTTCCTTAAAGGTGTGCGACAAAAAATCTTTGGGGTCCGTAAATTTA
>JACPSU010000069.1:0-3168 GCA_016193105.1 Deltaproteobacteria bacterium
ATTTTGTTTTTTTTGATCGCTTATATCCACGACTTAAAATAGCAATTTTTTTTCCTTGTTTTGCCAATTCCTGAGCGACAACCATCGTCAAAGGTGTTTTTCCTGTTCCTCCAATGGCAATATTTCCAATAGAAATAACTTTCGCTGGAACGCTTCTGCTTTTAAAAATACCCAGGGCATATAAAACTTTTCGGACTTCCAACCCAAAACCATAGACAAGAGAAGCCATCCACAAAAACGGAAAAAAGATTTTGTGCAGTACTGAAAGAAAGAGACTATGATTAATCCACTGAAGACCGTCGCGCAGGGCGAGCGGGCATGGCCTGAGGAACGAAGTGACGAAGGAGCGAGTCCGAGCGCGAGCGCAAATGCCTCGCAGGGGCATTTGATAGCGTGTCTGAAGGGGATTAACCATAGCCTCTTCATTCAGTAATTCAAAAACATGATCTGCTGCTCGCTGGCTGGCCCCCCGTGTTCCTAATTTTTCACGTACTTGCAACAACTCCGCAGAAGTTTTCTGGAGCAATTCAGGCGAACGCAAGAAAGTTAAAACTTCTTTGGCAATATTTTCTCCTGTTACTTGAGACTGTAAAAGTTCCGGAACACTTTTTTTCTCTAAAATAATATTTGGCATCCCAAAAAATTGAACATTTCGAATGAAGACCCGTCCTAAAAGATAAGAAAGCCAATTCAACTTATAGAGAATCACCATAGGTTTTCCAAAGAGTGCTGTCTCTAATGTAGCTGTTCCAGAACAGCACACAACAACATCACAAACGTGTAAAACATCGTAGAATTTCTCTGGCACACACCGGATAGGAAAAGGCACTCCTTTCAAAAACGGATGGAGCTCATCTAAAGATAATGTGGACGCTACCGGCAATAGAAACTGTGTCTGAGAATTTTCTTTATAAATTTTCAAAGCAGCTTCCACCATAGGCCCTAATAAATAATGAACTTCATTTTTCCGAGAGCCTGGTAAGAGTCCAATTGTTTTTTTCTGAGGATCTAATCCAAAACATCTTTCAGCTTCACTTCGATCCATTTGAGGCCGCACATGATCTAAGAGAGGATGCCCCACAAAATCTACCCCCACCCCATACTTTTGATAGAAAGGAACTTCGAAGGGAAATACAACCAGCATTTTTGTAACCCATTTTCGAACAAAGTGAACTCGTTTTTTTCTCCACGCCCATACTTGAGGACTAATATAATAAAGGATAGGCACCCCTTTTCGACGAAGTTTTCGAGCGAGTCTAAGATTAAAATCCGGATAATCAATAAGAAGTGCAAGACTTGGTTTTTGGAGCACACTTTTTTTGAGAAGTAATGAAAAAAGAGAAAAAATTTTTCTAAGTTTTAAAAAAACTTCTAAAAACCCAGTCACAGCCAAATTCGAAGAATGCGCTACAAGCTCCACCCCAGCTGCTTCCATGGCCCCCCCCCCTATTCCCCAAATATATATCGAAGGATCGCGCTTTAAAATCTCTCGGACTAGAGCGGCACCATGAAGATCCCCGGAGGCTTCTCCAGCTACAATTAAAATAGATTTTGGCTGTGGATTAACCATGAAACACAGCGGGTGAGCCAACAACTCCAACAGAAGAATGAGAAGTAGACTTAGGCGTTTTTTGTTGAATATGTTCGACAATCTGATGGGCTAATTTTAAAGCATCTAAAGCTTCTAAACCAGAAACCAAAGGCTTCGTCCGAGATTGGACAGAATCAATAAACGCATTAATTTCTTCTCTCAAAGCATCTTTTCTTTCTAAAGAAAGCGTCTCAGCACTGAGTTCAGGAACACTGTCTCCCTCTTGAAACGTTTTTTTATAAATCTCAATCGTTGCTTTTTGAAAATCAACAGAGACATAGCAATCGGGCTGAAAAAGCCTAATTTTTCTCATCGATTTTAAAGAAACACGACTCGCTGTAATATTCGCCACACACCCACTTTGAAACTCAAGACGAACATTGGCAATATCTATGAGAGATGAAAGAACAGCCACTCCCACAGCATTTATTTTAGAAAGATCTGAACGCACCATACTTAAAATGATATCCAAATCATGGATCATCAGATCTAAAATAACATCCACCTCTGTTCCTCGTTGGACAAAGGAATGAAGCCTATGACATTCAATAAATAAGGGTTTTGTTAAAATAGTCGATAATTTTTGAATGGCAGAATTAAATCGCTCCAAATGTCCGACTTGTAAAATCCTACCTCTAGCTTGCGCAAGCCTAACCAGCTCTTCGGCTTGCCATATTTTATGCGTAATGGGTTTTTCAATGAGGACATCTATCCCTGCTGCTAAGAAAGCACGGGCAATCTCATAGTGCGTATCCGTAGGCGTCACAATACTCACTGCATCGACTTTTTTAGACTCTAAGAGAGTTCTATAATCTGTCGTGTAAGACGTATTGTACTTTGCTGCAATTTCTTTAGCGCGTTCTTCCTGAATATCTACGACACTCACTAACTGAGCGGAGGGGTGCTGAGAGTATTTTTCAGAGTGGAAGTTCCCGAGATAACCCGCGCCGATCACGGCTATGTTGAGTTTCTTGGACATTATTTTCCCTTGTTCTTCCCAAAACACCTTGTTTTGAGGCTTCAATAAAATCTATTAAATATTTTACTTCAGGAATAGCTGCCATTTCTTGCTTAACTTTTGTTAAGGCTTCTTGAAATATTAAATCACTTAAAAATAAAGCTTTAAAAGCTCCCTTAAGATACCGAATAGTATCATCATGAATTCCATGACGTTTAAGCCCAATAGAGTTAATCCCCTTTAATTTAATGTCATGATGGCTCCCTGCAGCAATCATAAAAGGAGGAATATCCTTGCTTATCCCTGTAAATCCCCCCGTATAGGAAAATTTTCCAATACGGCAGAACTGCGCTATCCCTACCATTCCTCCTAAGATTGCATGATCTTCAATCGCAACATGACCTGCTAAATTTACATTATTGGCCAAAACAACATGGTTTCCTAAAACACAATCATGTGCCACATGAACATAGGCCATAATAAGATTATGATCTCCAATTTTTGTTACTCCCCCCCCATGAGCTGTTCCCCGACTTACCGTTACCCCTTCTCGAAATATATTATGCGATCCAATTTCTAGAGTGGAATTTTCCCCCTTAAATTTCAAATCTTGAGGTTC
>JACPSU010000069.1:3175-9048 GCA_016193105.1 Deltaproteobacteria bacterium
GGTTCTCCCCCAAGCGATGCAAAAGAATAAACTTTATTTCCTTCTCCTAAAGTCGTATGACTTTTTAAATTGGCATTCGGCCCAATTTCATTGTGTTTACCAACGACTAAATGAGGGCCCTCTAAAACAGAGTGCGCTTTGATGTGAGTCCCATCTCCCACTTCAACTCCTTTTCCAATAACCACGCTAGGCCCAATTTCTGCTTCTTTGGAAACTTTAGCCTCAGGATGAATGACAGCTGATGGATGAATCATATGCACTCCTTTTTTTGGGGCACTAAAGCAGAGGAAATCTGCGCTTGGGCTACCAGTTCTTTCTCTGTTCCATGAGCTAAAAATGCTTTGGCTTCGGCCACACAAAATTTTAGGCTTCGGATTTTCTTAATCTCAACCTCAAGCTGCAATAAACTTCCTGGAAATACAGGATGGCGAAATTTTGCCTCATCAATTCCTGCCAAATAAAAGTAATAATTTTCTTTGGCATTTGGAATATGATAAAAAATAAGAAGAGCCGCTGTTTGTGCAAGCGCTTCTAAAATCAAAACCCCAGGCATCACAGGCTGTCCAGGAAAATGTCCATTAAAATAAGGCTCATTTTGTGTCACTGCTTTGTATCCTATAATTTTATCTCCAATAGGAGAAGCAGAACCTGGAATAACTTTCTCAATTTTATCCACCAATAAAAAAGGATATCGGTGAGGAAGATAGTTCCTAATTTCTAAAGCTGTTAAGCTGTCAAACATTGTAAGACCTTACCAAACATTCTAACTACCTATATTCCTTATCAAAGGTTTTAATGAGCGTATCCGTCAGATCATGCTGGTCTTCTGCATACAAAAGCGCACCTTTCATTACAACCATGTCATAGCCCTTTTCTTTGGCGAGCTTTTTTAACGCGTCACTCATTTTTTTCAGAAGGGGTTCGAGTAGCCGTTGCTCTTCTTGCTGCATTTCTTGCTGATTTTTAGCAATTTGAGCCTGAAGTTCTTGTATTTTTTGAGTGTAGTCTGCTCTTTTTTTCTGCTTGGATTCTTCGCTTAAAACCAACTCTTGCTTTTTAAAATCAGCTTCAATCTTTTCAATATCTTGGCGCATCTTATCTAAAACTTTTTTGCGTTTGGCAACCTCTTTTTCCACCTGTTTTTTAGCTTCTTTGCCCGCCTTTACAGACTGAATAGCTTGCTGGACATCCACAAACGCAATCTTCATACCAGAGGTGGGGGCACTCTGAGCAAAGCTCCCCACTGAAAAAATAAAAAGACTCATGATAACACCTAAAAATATATTTTTTTTCATACCTTTCTTTCTCCTTTTGGGACGCGTCCCTTTGCCATTTTTTTTAAAACGGTGGTGTAATGGCAAATTGCACCACTTGTTTTTTCTCACCTTCTTTGGGAAGAATTGGAAATCCAATCTCCACTCGCAATGGCCCAAAAGGTGAAAACCATCGAAATCCAAATCCTACATCTTGTCGAATTTTTCCTATATCCAAGCCTTCAAATGCAGAGCCCACATCATAAAATACAACCCCTTTAACCCCCATAGAAGCTACCAAAGGAATTTCATATTCGATATTACTAAAAAGCTCTCGATCCCCTCCTACAAGAACTTCTTTCCCATTTTTATCCAACTTTTTTGGTCCCAAAGAAAACGGTTGATATCCTCGCAAAGAATTAACCCCGCCCAAATAAAAACGTTCAGATGTAGGTGCTACTTTAGAAGTTGTACGAGCCAGAGCCCCAGCTTCAAAGTTCACACGAAATGTTCCATCCCAAAAAGAAGGGGTGTAAAAACGACTGTTAAAGACAGGTTTTATAAAATGATGATCTCCCCCCACCCCTGCAAATTCACAAGAAAGCGAATCATAATAGCCGTTCGTTGGCTCAAAACGATTGTTTCGGGTATCATATATAAAAGTACCAATCACAGAACTAATGACACCTGCCCCTTGAATGAGCTCTTCTCGCCCAGCAGCCACATTGTCTAACGTAATATTTTCTAACTTATATGTCCCATAGGTGCTCATATTCTCCCCAATGGGATGGCCTGCCCGAACATCTCCTCCTGATTTTTTCTCGTCGTAAGCATCGGGAACATGCGTTTTCACATTGTATGCATCAAATCCGCTACTCCAATGCGTATCTAACGTATAAGGCTCTGTAAAACTCAGACTAAAAATGGTATTACTTTTCCCTGCCAATTGTGCGTTTAAAGCAACCGTCTGTCCTCGTCCAAAGAGATTATTATGAGAAATTTGAGCATTTCCAATAATCCCCTCAATGGTACTCCAACCCGCTCCCATCGTTAAAGCTCCCGTAGATCTCTCTTTCACAGAAATATCAATATCCAACATATTGAGAGAACTCCCTTGGGGTTTGGTATAGGTAACTTCACTAAAATAGCCAAGTGCACGCACCTTATCGATACTCTTTCTTAATTGGGTTTCATTGTAGAGATCTCCTTCATGAATGGACAATTCCCGTCGAATGACCTTATCTCTAGTTTGGCTATTTCCAGAAACATTAATAGCTCCAATCATAACTTTCTGGCCTTTTTCAAAATCAAAAGTTAAATCCACTTTTTTTGTTTTTTCATGAATATCGGAACGCACATTAACGTTGGCAAAGGCATAGCCTTCATCCTTATATTTATCTGCGAGCCGCAGCACTTCTTGCCTTAATAAATCTCGATTAAATTGTGTATTGGGCTCAATTTTTTTCTCTTTTCTGAGTTCATCTTTTGAAAACAAAAGATCCCCTGCATAATCAATCATCCCCACTTGATATTGATCTCCTTCCTCAATAGGAATGGAAACATAAATCCATTTTTTATCTGGAGAAATTGTCACCTGAGGAGGATCAATTTTAACCTGAATATATCCTTTAATATGATAAAAATAAGTGAGCCCCTCGAGATCCCCTTTTAAGATTTCTTCTTGATAATTATCTGTCTTGGTCAACCAAGAAAAAAGCCCACGTTCCTTCGTGGCCATGACACCTTTGAGCTCCTCATCTGAAAAAATGTGATTTCCGATAAACTGAATTTTTCGGATTTTTACTTTATCTAATTCTTCAATCTGAAATGTTAAATCTGCTTCATTGGTTTTAGGATCGAACACGAGCGTATGTTTTACTTGCGCTAAGAAAAATCCCTTCTGCTCGTAGAGTTTCAAGATTTTTTCTTTTGTCTCTTTAATCGCATTTAAATCTACAATAGAATATTCTTTAATCTTCACCACTTCTTTGATGTCAGAGAGCCCTATTTTTTTGTAGCATAAATACTCTCAATACTGGACCGAACATCTTTGAGCGTATAGACTTGGCCCACTTTTGTTTGAATTTGATTTAAAATGGCGTCTTTTTCTACCCGCCGATTGCCTTCAATAGAAATTCTACTAATTTTTGAAGATTGGGCATAAGAAGATAAAGCCAAAAAACAAAAAAACAGAACCAAATATTTTTCTAACTTATTAATATAACTCATGTTTTTGATATTAAAACCTTCGGAGCTTAGCAAACCACCCTATGTTTGTAAAGGAAAAATTAGACCATCTACCATCTGAAATCGCTTAGGCATTCTTTCAGCCAAAGTTTTGTTATGCGTCACAACAATCATCGTCATGTGGTATCGTTGATTGAGCTCTATAAGCAATTCTTGAATTTGCTCTCCCGTTTTAGCGTCCAAATTTCCGGTCAGCTCATCGGCCAAAAGAAGTGTAGGATTTAAAACCAAAGCCCTTGCAATCGCCACACGCTGCTGTTCTCCTCCCGAAAGCTCCCCCGGACGATGTCCAGATCTTTGAGAAAGCCCCACCTCTTTTAACTTTTGAAAAGCTCGTTCCTCTGCTTCCTTTTTATAAAGCCCAGCTATGAGTGCAGGCATCATCACATTTTCATAGGCTGTAAACTCAGAAAGCAGATGATGAAATTGAAAAACAAATCCAACTTTTTGGTTTCTAAAAGAAGCCAATTCTTTTTCTTTTTTTTCAAATAAAGAAGCTCCTTTAAAAAACACAGCTCCCCCGGTGGGCTGATCCAAGGCTCCTAAAATATGAAGCAGAGTACTTTTCCCAGCACCTGAAGCCCCCACAATAGAAACCATCTCCCCTGAATGAATGTTAAAGGTCACATCTTTTAAAACTTGAATTTCCCGCCCCCCCAACCAAAAAGACTTGGAAAGCTTTTCTGTTCTTAAAATTTCTTCACTCATATCGAATCCCCTCAACAGGAAAAAGTCGACTTGCCAGGTGGGCCGGATAAAAAGAGGCTGCTAAAGATATGCCGATAATACCTGCTCCCACAAGCGCTACCTCTTGCCATTTCATTTCAACCGGTAAATAGGAAAGATAATAAATATCCGGGCTTAATTTAATGAGACGAGAATAAGAAAGAGCCTCGCACCCCAGCCATGCTAACCCAATCCCCAACGAACTTCCGATGACTCCCAAAAATGCTCCCTGCCATAAAAATATTCTCCCCACGCGAGCACGGCTCATCCCCATCGCTTTTAAAATAGAAATTTCTTTTATTTTTTCAATCACAATCATAATGAGGCTACTCACAACATTAAAGATTGCAATAACAATGATGGCGCTTAAAATAAGTGCCAGCACCACTTTTTCAATTTTTAAGGCGATAAAAATGTTGCGATTCAAATCCATCCAAGTCCGAATAAAAAATGGGAAATTGACTTGACGTCGAATGGCTCGCGCAATCTCTCGAGCTTTTTGAGGATCCTGAACTTTCACTTTAAAAGCAGATACTCGATTCGACCATCCCAAATTTTTTTGAGTAAACGCCAAATTTACATAGGCATAGCGAGACGAATATTCATAAAGTCCAGCATCAAAAATTCCTAAAACTTTTAAAAATACAATGCGGGGAGGGGATGACTCTTGGCCGCTCGAAAGCAAAATCTTAATATGCCCCCCTTCTTTGACCTGTAACTTGCGAGCCAACTCTTGTCCCACATAGGCCCCCTCTTTCGAAAGATCTTTAGTTCCCAAAGATTCAACGACAGAAGAAGTCTCGGGATCCACTCCCTCTAATACCCCTCCTTGCACACGCCCTTGATGAATAAAAAGCACTTCATTGTATGTGATGGGGAGGACTTCTAGAATGGCAGGGTCTGATTTTTTAATTTTTTTCTGAAGCTCTCGCCACTTTTCAATCCCCTTTTCTCTGCGATATAAAAGGATATGAGATTCACTGCGAACCATATTTTTCTGAAGTTCTTTTTCAAAACCATTCATCACAGAAAGAACCATCACCAAAGACATGACTCCTAAGGAAACACCTAAAAGAGTCAGCCCGGCCGTAAATCGAAGTCCGATGCCCTGAAACAATTGGCGAAAGGCGATTTGTGCTTCAATCATACAGATCTGAGTTGAGGAAATAAAATGATATCTCGAATCGAGGGAGAATCTGTAAAAAGCATCACCAATCGGTCAATCCCAATACCCTCGCCAGCAGCGGGAGGCATTCCGTACTCTAAAGCCCGCACAAAATCTTCGTCCATTTCATGTGTTTCCTCCGCTCCCGCCTTGCGCTCCTGGGCTTGTTTTAAAAAACGCTCTTTTTGATCGATGGGGTCATTCAACTCGGAAAAGGCATTGGCCATTTCTCGTCCCATAATATAAAGCTCGAATCGATCCACAAAAAGAGGATCCTTTTCATTCTTGCGGGAGAGCGGAGACACCGCCAAAGGATAGTGCGTAATAAATGTTGGCTGAATGAGTTGTTTTTCAACCGTTTCTTCAAAAAGTGTCGTCCAAAGATGTCCCAAATCTCTTTGAACGGGAAGTGAAATCCCCCTTTTTTCTAAATGCGACATAATTTTTTTGGAATCTTCTAGATCTTGTTCTTTAAAATCAGA
>JACPSU010000023.1 GCA_016193105.1 Deltaproteobacteria bacterium
ATTAAAAAAGAAAGAAAGACGTGGAGCAAAATCATCCACTTCCAATCCTGCCTTTAAGGCGGCCTCAACATAAGTAATGCCATTGGCAAGAGTAAAAGCAATTTCTTGAACGGCTGTCGAGCCTGCTTCTCGAATGTGATACCCTGAAATAGAAATCGTATTCCACAAGGGGAGTTGGTCTTTACAAAATTTAAAAATATCTGTGACGATTCTTAGCGATGCTTGTGGGGGGTAAATATACGTCCCCCGGGCAATATATTCTTTTAAAATATCATTTTGAATCGTGCCCTGGAGTTTTGTGAAAGGAACTTTTTGGGCTCTTGCTACCGCCATATAAAGACACAGAAGAATGGAGGCTGTGGCATTGATGGTCATGGAAGTTGAAACTTCTCCGAGAGGAATTCCTTTGAGAAGAGTTTTCATATCGTCGAGGGTGTCGATAGCTACGCCGACTTTTCCCACTTCTCCTCGACTCATCGGATGGTCTGAGTCAAAGCCCATTTGGGTGGGTAAATCAAATGCGACGCTCAGCCCTTTTTGACCGTGTTTTAAAAGATAGTGGTAGCGTTTATTGGACTCTTCGGCGGTTCCAAACCCTGCGTATTGGCGCATCGTCCAAAGTCTGGTGCGATACATTTCAGGCTGAATGCCTCGGGTAAAAGGAAATTGGCCAGATTTTTCATTCGGATTAGCCATGTTATTCGATCAAAAGCAAATCGACCCCGGCATCTACTGTTTTTCCTTCTTTAACTTTAATGTCTTTGACTTTCCCCGAAGAGGGGGCTTTCAGTTCATTTTCCATTTTCATCGCTTCCATAATGATGAGCCCTTGGCCCTTAGTGACGATGTCTCCCACTTTGGCTAAGACTTTAATGATTTTTCCGGGCATGCGAGAGATGATCTTTTTTTCTCCAAATTCTTTAAGTCGGGTGGAGGTCGATTTTTGGTGGATCAGTTCTACGCAATAAAGATTTCCACGCGAAAGAACAGTGTAGAGATTATCTTTGCTTTCAATATCAAATTCATAAGATTTTCCTTTGAAAAGAAGAGAATATCCACCCGCAAGTTTATCAATGGCATCGATATGGAAGGGATCTCCAGCGTCAATGGTGACCAAAAAGCCTCCTCCTCCGTTTTTTATATCTTCTTCAATTTTAACTTTGTGAGGTTGTTCTCCAAAATAAGCATCAAAGACCATGGTTAGAAAACTCCTCTGTTAAAATGTCTCAAAGATTCTACGCGTCCTTCCCGAAGCCAGGGAGACATGTGAAATTCTTCTTGGACGAACGCCAAACTCGCTTTTGTTTTCTTATAAGCATCGACAGCTGCAGCAGCCAAAACCATATTTCGAAGAGGTTGGGAGGGCTTTGTTTTGGGTGTTTTAAATTCTTCGTCGATAAAATGAGTATCGTATTTTCCTTGGGTAAAATGCTTCATTTGCACGACTTGTCTGTGGAAAATAAGATTCGTACGAATGCCTTGAATAACAAATTCTTTTAACACCCGCGAGAGTCGATGCACGGCTTCTTTGCGAGAAGCTCCCCACACGCAGAGTTTCCCAATCAAAGGATCATAATAAATGGGGATTTCACATCCCAAATAAAGGTAGCTATCTAACCGAACAAAAGGGCCTTGGGGAATGCGATACGAAAGAATCTTTCCCGGACTAGGAAGAAAATTATTCAAAGGGTCTTCTGCATAGATGCGACATTCAATGGCATGGCCTTTTTGAACAATCTCTTTTTGTTTAAAAGGGATAGGATAGCCTTCAGCAATTTTAATTTGGAGTTTTACAATGTCTACGCCTGTCACCATTTCTGTAATGGGATGTTCCACCTGCATCCGAGTATTCATCTCTAAAAAGTAAAAATTTTTCTTTTTATCGACTAGAAATTCAAATGTTCCGGCGTTGGTATATTTGATCGCTTTGGCAGCTTGAAGCGCTACTTTGCATATTTTTCCTCGAAGTTTATCGTCGATATAAGGAGAGGGGCTTTCTTCAATCACTTTTTGGTGGCGTCTTTGAATCGAACATTCTCTCTCAAAAAGATGAATCACCTTTCCTTGGGTGTCTCCTAAGATTTGGATTTCAATATGGTGCGGGCCTTCGAGATATTTTTCAATGTAAACAGTTTCATCGCCAAATGCTGCTTTGGCTTCTCGCCCAGCAGCTGCGAGAGATTTTTCTAGTTCTTTTTCCTGAGAAACAACGCGCATTCCTTTGCCCCCTCCACCCGCAGAGGCTTTGACCACGATGGGATAGCCTAATTTTTGAGATATCTTTTTGGCTTGAGGCAAAGATCGAATAGCTTCTGTTGTTCCAGGAACTACAGGAACTCCTGCTTTTACCATGGTTTCTCGAGAGGCTACTTTGTCTCCCATGAGCCGCATGACCTCAGGAGAGGGGCCGATAAAAGTAAGTCCTAATTCTTCGCAAGCAAATGCAAATTCATCATTTTCGGATAAAAATCCGTAGCCAGGGTGAATGGCATCGACTCGGGCGCGCTTAGCAATTTCAATGATTTTAGGAATATTTAAATAACTTTCGGATGCAACGGGATCTCCTAAGGGATAGGCTTCGTCTGCTAAAGAAATGTGAGAACTTCCACGATCTGCATCTGAATAAACAGCCACAGCTTCGATCTCTAATTCGTGCAAGGCACGAATGATTCGAATTGCAATTTCTCCTCGATTTGCGACTAAAACCTTTTTAAAAAGTTTGGGCATGTTTTATAGAGGGATATTTCCGTGTTTTTTTGGGGGGAAGGCCTCTCGTTTGTTCTTAAGCATCTCTAAAGCTTTGATAAGCTTATATCGTGTGTCTTTAGGAGAGATGATGGCATCCAAATATCCCAACTCTGCTGCTTTGTAGGGATTTGCAAATTTTTCTTTATACTCTTGAACGAGCTCTTCTCTTTTTTGTTCCGGTTTTTCAGCGGTTTCAATTTCTTTTTTAAAAATAATATTCACTGCCCCTTCAGGGCCCATCACCGCAATTTCAGCCGAAGGATAGGCGTAATTAATATCGGCTCTTAAATGTTTTGAAGCCATCACATCATAGGCTCCACCATAGGCTTTTCGTGTGATAATAGTAATTTTAGGAACCGTAGCCTCCGCATAGGCATATAAAAGTTTTGCGCCATGTTTAATAATTCCACCATATTCTTGTCCGGTGCCAGGTAAAAATCCAGGAACATCGACCAGGGTGATCAAGGGGATATTAAATGCGTCGCAAAATCGCACAAAGCGTGCCGCTTTGAGAGAGGCAGCAATATCTAAGCAGCCTGCCAAAACATCGGGTTGATTGGCAACGATCCCAACAGAACGGCCATTGAGTCTTGCAAATCCAACTACAATGTTTAGGGCATAGTGTTGTTGGATTTCAAAAAATTTTTCATTGTCGATAATACTATGGATAATTTTTTTAACATCATATGGTTTTTTAGAATTATCTGGAATGACATTTAAAAGTTCTGGATCAGATCTTTTGGGATCGTCTTGAGTGCGTACACGAGGAGGATCTTCAAGGTTATTCGAAGGTAAATAGCTTAAAAGTTCACGAATCATCTGAAGACTCTGCTTCTCATCGTCTGTTGCAAAGTGAGCAACGCCGCTTTGGCTATTATGCGTCATAGCTCCGCCTAATTTTTCTTTGGTCACCTCTTCATGCGTCACAGCCTTAATGACTTCTGGGCCAGTGACAAACATGTAGCTTGTGTTTTTCACCATAAAAACAAAATCGGTAATGGCCGGAGAGTAAACGGCTCCGCCTGCACAAGGTCCCATAATGGCTGTGATTTGAGGAATGACTCCTGAAGCCATCGTGTTTCTTAGAAAAATATCTGCATATCCCCCCAAAGATTCGACCCCTTCTTGAATACGGGCACCCCCTGAGTCACAAAGTCCAATCATCGGGGCCCCATTTTTCAGAGCCATTTCCATAATTTTGCATATTTTTTTTGCATTAGCGCCACTTAAACTCCCCCCCACGATGGTAAAATCTTGGGCATAAACATAGACCAAGCGTCCTTCAATTGTGCCATAGCCAGAGACAACGCCATCTCCAGCGTATCTTTGTTTATCGATTCCAAAGTCATCGATCCTTTCTTGACCTCCACCAAGGCGTGCCTCTTTGTTTAATTCTTCAAGAATTTCATAGGGATTAGACATGTTTAACTGCTCAAGTCTAGCAAATCAAAGAGCCTTGTCAATTAAGTTTTGGTATGGTACTTTTTGAAGTATGGCCGAGACTAAGGAAACACGCCTTTCGCCCCGTACGCGCATTCAAGCCCAGATTGTTTTTAAGATCCCAAAGGTTGTTCAAAAGGGTAAAGATAGCTTTTTGACCTTTTATTCTGAAAATATTAGTGAAGGCGGGGTATTTTTAAAAACAGTCACTCCTAAAGTTCCCTTTTCAGCAGGAACTATTGTGGATCTTCATTTCTCTTTACCTGGAAATCCTGCACTGATTCGCACGAAAGGCAAAGTTATTTGGACGACAGAAGGGTGGTCCAATGATTTAGAAGGGGTGAATGGTTTTGGAATTCAGTTTACAGATATAAAGCCCGAATTTCTGGCGCTCATCCGTCGTTTTGTTTCTGAAAATTTAGAAAAGTGAATCGGACGAATATTGTATTTTTCAACCTTTTGAATCAGTCCTGAACGAGAAATCCCCAGTTCCCGAGAAACTTTAGATTTATTCCAATGGTGCTTCATCAGTGATTCTAAAACCATTTTTCTTTCTAAAAGCTCCATGGCCTTGGGAAGACTTTCTGTATTTTGGATAATCGAAAAGAGCTCTTTTAGAGAAGCTCCGATAATTTTTTCTGGAAGATGTTCAATGGAAAAATATTTTACACCGGGATTGTCGATTAAGATGCGTTTAATTTCGAGCTTCAATTCGCTGATATTTCCAGGCCAAGAATAATCTGCAAACTTTGTAAGAGCGGAAGATGAAAATCGAGAAATATTTTTTTCATTTTGGGAAAATTCTCGAACAAAGGTATCAATCAAAGGCAAGATATCTTCTTTGCGTTCTCTTAGAGGCAGGATCGTCAGCGTCATCGACCGTACACGATGGTAAATACTGTCTTCGACCTCTGCGCTTTTTTGAGCAGAAATTATAATGCGCGTATGTGTGGGAGCCAATTGTAGGCATTCTAAGAGCTTTTTTTGTTTTTCAGGGGTTACAAGTGACACTTCTGGAAAATAGAGAGTAGAATCCTTGGGTTTTAAAAGAACTTCTAAAGATTGAATGCCATCATAGACTAAAAAAGGCCCTTGGCGATTAGATTTCAGGTGAACAGCTCTGGCCAGGGCTTCTTTTCCGCATCCTTTTTCAGCTAAAATCAAAAGGGGCAAAGCACTCTCTTTATATTTTTCTGCCATCCAAAACATTTTTTGCATCAGATGGCTTTTGCTAAAGATAAATCCAAACTGTGTTTTTTCATGAAGATGGCTTCGTAAAATATCAGCTTCTTTTTCTTTCAGATCCAAGGCATCGCACAAGGAAAGGGTATTGTGATGAATATCTTCTAATGCGGATAGAGCGTAAGGGTTTTTTTCTTGAAGAATATGAAGGATGTGCTGAATTTTAGCTGTCGTTTGGTCTTTTAACTGCTGTGATGGCATATCTTCTTTCGCTGTGCTCTTGGAGGCCGCTGTTGAATTTAGCAATATCTATGCCAAGGTGAGAAAATGAGGACTTAAAGTGCATATAGTAGTAACTATTTGATATTGCTTATTGATATTGATTCTTAAATTTAAGAAAATGAGTCTCAAAATAGAGAAAAAGTGTATTTTACGTAAACGCTTTAGCCGACGTCTACTTCTTAAGCATCTTACGTTTGTCGAGGCCGTACTTTTCTACCTTCATAATTAAGCCCGCTCGGCTGATCCCAAGTTCCTTGGCGAGCTTCGATTTATTCCAACTGACGCGCCTTAAACCTTCTTTAATCATTTCTCGTTCGAGCTCTTCTAGGGCGTCTTTTAATTTTCCTTGAACGCGTACCCCTTGGATTTTGCCTTTTTCTCCAAATGTTTTAATCCGAGGCGAGAGCATGTCGGCTGTAACCTTTGTTTCAGTTCCAGATAGAACATTGAGGCGCTCAATTTCATTTTCTAGTTCGCGTACATTTCCGGGCCAATTGTAGTCGAGCAATTTTTCCATGGTTCGTTTAGCCACTGCTTTTTTACGTCCCCCATGTTCTTTAACATTTTTTTCTAAGAAGCAGTCTATGAGAAGAGGAATATCTTCTTTGCGTTCCCGAAGGGGAGGGACATTAATATTAATGACATTGATACGATAATATAAGTCCTCTCGGAATTCTCCCCGCTCCACCATATCTTTTAAGTCTTTATTGGAGGCGGCAAGCACTCGGACATCCACCTTTTTAGGTTCTGTAGCTCCAACAGGAATAAAAGTTCCTTCTTGGAGAACGCGCAAGATTTTAACTTGCATGGCTTGGGACATGTCTCCAATTTCATCTAAGAAGAAGGTCCCTTTGTCTGCGACCTCAAAAAGTCCTTTTTTGTCTCGAACGGCCCCAGTAAAGGAGCCTTTCATGTGCCCAAAAAGCTCAGAGTCCAAAAGGTTTTCATTAAATGCAGAGCAGTTTTGGGTGACAAACACACGATCTTTCCGTCGGCTGTTGTAATGAATGGCTCGGGCAATGAGCTCTTTTCCAGTTCCATTTTCTCCTTGGATCAAACAGGTACTTTCAGACTCTTTGATTTTGTCTAAGAGATTATAAAGTTCTTGCATCGGTTTACTTTTTCCAATCATGGCATCGTATTTATAGCGGATACCCAGCTCTTTATTGAGTTCATTAATGCGATCTTCTCTAATAGATATTTCTGTGTGGATTGTTACAATTTCTTCGGCCACAAGGCTTACAACTTCATGAAAATAAGAAAGCTCATTGGATTTAATACTTTTTATGCTCCCTACCGCTTCTTCAATATCTTCGCCCCCCAGTCCTAGTTCTTTTAATTTTTTCTTGAGATTTGCTTTTTGAGCATCCACATTGGATTCTTCAAAATATCCTATGGCCAATACAACCCCCATAAACTCATCTGAAATCACAATGGGGAAAGCCGTACCCGTAAGTCCAATCCCCCACAATTCTTTTATAAATTCTGAATTAGAGTTTCTTAATTTTTGGGTAATGTTTTGTGTAAACTCAGCAAAACTGTCAAAGCCCCGCTCTGTATTAATGACAAGGTTTAAAACGGAATTTTGAAAGGTCTTTTCTTGGCCTTTTTCGATTGTTCTTAAAAAGCCTCGGTCATCTGCGAAAAAGATTTCTACGTTCCACCATTGATTTAAAATTTCTTTCAACTTACGTACTACGTGTAAATGCTCAAACTCGTCCCATTGAAACATCTGAATCCCCCTCTGCGTTATGTATGGGTAATTAACGATAACCTGTGAACAGTTTAGACAAGGATTACTTCTCTAAACGTATGATTCCCCTTACTAATTACTAATGATAATAAATTAGACAGTATCTGTCAATAAATATTACGTACATCTTTTTTACACTATTTGACTTAAGTTTTGACGTTTAGTGACTAGACAGTACCTTCTTTAGGAACTGCCCTGTATAGGATTCTTTGACGTGGGAGATCTCTTCTGGGGTGCCAAAAGCAATGATCTGGCCTCCTTTGGCGCCCCCTTCAGGGCCTAGATCAATCACCGTATCGGCTGTCTTAATGACGTCTAAATTATGCTCAATTACAATCACCGTGTTACCTTGATCGACCAGGCGATTTAAAACAAAAAGGAGCTTTTTGATGTCATCGGTATGAAGTCCTGTCGTAGGTTCATCTAAAATATAGAGTCCTGAACTTAGTTCAGCAGAAAGTTCTTTTGCGATTTTAAGCCTCTGCGCTTCCCCTCCTGAAAGGGTTGTGGCCGGCTGCCCCAGCCTTAAATAGCCCAGTCCCACTTCTTGAAGAAGTTTTAAGCGTGAGCGAGTGGTGGGATGTGTAATAAAAAAAGAATAGGCATCATCAATTGTCATCGAAAGGACTTCATGGATATTTTTGCCTTTATATTTAATGTTTAAAATTTCTTTTTTAAATTTTCTTCCTTGGCAATGATCACAGATTAAATAAAGATCGGCTAAAAAATGCATTTCTAGTTTTTGATAGCCACTCCCTTCACACCCCTCACACCGTCCCCCTTTGATGTTGAAAGAGAAAGAAGCAGCCGTATAGCCTCGTATAGGTGATGGGATTAGAGCGGGGACTTTTTCCAATCGCTTCTTGATCGAGAAGGCGTACGCTTCTAATTTTTTGAAATCCAGAAATAGTTCTAAAGCGACCAATTTTATTAAATTCTACTTTTAAAATTCGAGCGAGCGCATTGTAGAGTGTGTCATGAATGAGAGAGCTTTTTCCAGATCCCGAAACCCCGGTAATACAGACCAGTTGATTCAAAGGAATAAAAAGATCTACGGATTTTAAATTATTATGAGTCACTCCACTTAATTTTAAAACATGGCCACTTCCCTTGCGCCTGGTTTTGGGAATAGGGATGCTCTCTCTTTGAGTTAAGTAAGCAGCGGTAAGTGTCGATTCTTTTAAAAACTCTTTAAAGCTTCCTTGGTAGAGAAGTTGGCCTCCTTTTTCTCCTCCCTGAGGGCCAAGCTCGATAATGTAATCTGCCTGAGAAATGATATCGGGATCATGTTCAACGACGATCACGGTGTTGCCCAAATCTCGTAAGCTTTTTAAAAGTTCAATCAGGCGTTTATTATCTCTGGGGTGAAGTCCAATGCTGGGTTCATCTAAAACATAGGTGGTTTGCATGAGCGCAGCTCCAAGTTGATTGGCCAAGTTAATCCGTTGAGCTTCTCCTCCTGAGAGTGTTTTGGTGAGGCGATCTAGAGTCAAATATTCTACCCCGACTTTATCTAAAAAAGAGAGGCGGGACTTCATTTGTCTTAAAATCTCTTTGGAAACAGATTCTTCATATGGAGGCAGCTCTAACGTATTAAAAAATTTCTTCGCTTGTTCAATGGTGAAGGATAAAATGTCTGCAATCGTTTTATCTTTTACTTTTACAAAATCAATTTCAGGGCGAAGGCGCTTGCCCTGACACTTGGGGCAGGTGAAAGCACTTTTGTAGCGGCTTAAGAAAACACGAATGGCCATTTTATATTTTTTTCTTTCAAGCTGTTTAAAAAAACCTAAAACCCCTTTAAATCCTTTGGTTCCTTCAAATATTTTTTTGCGTGTGTCAGCCTCTAAGTCTTTATAGGAGATTTCCGTTGGGATTTTTTCTTTTTGTGCAAATTCTAAAAGACGTTTGTGCCACCGCTTAAGACTTGGCTTTGTCCAAGGGTCAATCGCCCCTTGTTCCAGGCTCACATTTTGGTTGGGAACCACAAGCTCTTCATCAATGAGCAAATTATTTCCAAATCCATTGCAGTGGGTGCAGGCCCCATAGGGATTATTAAAGGAGAAGAACGAGGGCAAGAGTTCTGGAAACTTTAGATCACACTGGCTGCAGCGAAGATAAATAGAAAATTTATGAAATTTTTCTTTTTCATCGTAAATCAACACGCGGCCCCGGGCTTCTTGATAGGCAAGCTCTAAAGAA
>JACPSU010000070.1 GCA_016193105.1 Deltaproteobacteria bacterium
AAATATCATTATTGGAAAAGCCGGACGCCAGCGTTGGTTGGGAGTTCGACCTACCGTTCGAGGAGTTGCAATGAATCCCATTGATCATCCTCATGGGGGTGGACAAGGAAAATCTAAAGGGGGAGGACATCCCAGATCGCCTTGGGGATGGCAAACCAAGGGATTAAGAACGAGAAATAATAAGCGAACACAAAAATATATTGTAACACGAAGACCCAAAGGAGAGAGATAATGCCACGTTCAGTTAAAAAAGGACCTTTTGTTGATGATCATTTGTTGAAAAAAGTTCATGCTCAAGTTCAATCAGGGGACAAGACTCCCATTAAGACTTGGTCTAGGCGATCAACCGTGATTCCAGAGATGGTGAGCTTTACATTTTTAGTTCACAATGGCAGAAAGTTTGTTCCGGTGTATGTAACAGAAAATATGGTGGGACATAAATTAGGCGAATTTGTTCCTACGCGTCTTTTCCATGGGCATACGATCGTGAAGAAAGAGGAGACCAGTGGAGCGCCAGCAGCGGCGGCTCCCGCAAGGTAAAAAAATATGGCAAGTAGTCGCGCACATTTAAGTTATACATTTATGGGCTCTCAAAAACTAAATTTGGTTGCCGCTTTAGTGCGTGGAAAGAAAGCCCAATCCGCTCTAGATATTTTGAAATTTACTCCGAAGAAGGGGGCTCGTATTCTTTCAAAAGTGATTCGTTCAGCGATTGCAAATGCAGACCACAAGGGAAGTATTGATGTGGATAATTTATATGTACAGAAAGTAGATGTTGGGCAAGGGATGATGCATTATCGTGTTCATGCCAGGGCACGAGGGTCTGCTGCCTGGGTTCGGAAAAAAACCAGTCATGTAACAGTGGAATTGGAGGAAAGATAAGATGGGGCAAAAGACAAATCCTGTTGGATTTCGACTGGGCATTAATAAAACATGGGATTCAAGATGGTACGCAGAAAAAGGATACGCAGTCCAATTGCATGAAGATTTAAAATTAAGAAAATTTTTAAAAGAAAAATTAAATCATGCAGGAGTAGCGCGCATTTTAATTGACCGAGTAGCAGATGAGATTAAATTAACTGTATGCACTTCTCGTCCAGGAATTGTGATTGGGAAAAAAGGGGCTGGGATTGATCAACTTAAAGCTGATGTTCAAAAACTAACTCCTAAAAAAGTGTCTTTGAATATTTTAGAGATTCGAAAAGCAGAGCTTGACGCACAACTTGTAGCAGAAAACATTGCTACACAATTAGAACGTCGAATTGCTTTTAGACGAGCGATGAAAAAAGCATTGCTCTCTGCCTTCCGTTTTGGGGCCAAAGGGATCAAAATTAAATGCGGAGGTCGTTTAGCAGGAGCAGAAATTGCACGATCTCAAAGTTATTTGGAAGGATCTGTTCCTTTACATACGTTGAGAGCAGATATCGATTATGGGACGGCAGAGGCTTTGACCTCCTATGGATTAATTGGTGTGAAAGTATGGATTTATAAAGGAATGATTATTGGAAGAGATAAAACAAAAACAGAGGTAGGAACGCATGCTCAGTCCTAAGAAGGTTAAATATCGAAAGCACCAAAAGGGCAAGATGAGGGGGTTTGCTTATCGAGGGAGTAATCTAGATTTTGGAGAATATGGCTTAAAAGCATTGGAGTGTGGGTATATTTCTTCTAAACAAATTGAAGCTTCACGAGTAGCGATGACTCGTTTTGTAAAACGGGGTGGAAAAGTATGGGTGCGTATTTTTCCTGATAAGCCTATTACAAAAAAGCCTGCTGAAACACGGATGGGAAAAGGAAAAGGAAATCCAGAGGAATGGGTCAGTGTGATTAAGCCAGGGCGAATGCTTTTTGAAATGGAAGGGGTTACTCGAGAAGTTGCTCAGGAAGCCTTAGAGTTAGCGGCCTATAAATTACCGATGAAATCTAAGTTTGTTGTGAGAGAGGAATTTTAATGGAAGCCAAAGATATTCGAGAGTTGTCATTAAAAGAGATTCAGGTCAAAGAGCTGGATTTACAACAGGAGATTTTTAATTTAAAGTTTCAGCTTCAGACTGGCCAGCTTGAAAATGCAGCTAAAATTAAAGATATCAAAAAAGATTTAGCAAGGGTAAAAACAATTTTAAGAGAAAAAGTTAAAACCCAGGAGGCCGCATGACAGACGTTCAAATTGAAAAAAGAGGACACAGGCGAGAGCTTATGGGTGTTGTTATTCGAAATACAATGCAAAAAACAGTTGTTGTAGAGGTTGTTAGACGTGTGATGCACCCTGAGTATAAAAAATATATCAATGTGAAGAAAAAATATTTAGTGCATGATGAAAAAGAAACGGCAAAAACAGGGGATACGATTTCTATGATAGAGTCGCGCCCTATCAGTAAACTAAAAAAATGGCGACTCAAAGAAGTAATTAAAAAAGGTGAAGTGCAGTGAAAGCGCAGGATTAAATAGTATGATTGGATTAAGAACGAATTTAGAAGTGGCAGATAACTCCGGTGCGCGGAAAGTTCAGTGCATTAAAGTACTGGGTGGATCTGCGCGTGTCTATGGAAGTTTAGGGGATATTATTGTAGTAACGGTGAAAGAAGCACTTCCGACTTCTAAGATTAAAAAAGGAACGGTTGCAAAAGCTGTGGTCGTGCGAACGATTAAAGCTGTAGGACGAAAAGATGGGTCGTATATTAAATTTGATGATAATGCAGCTGTGTTGATTGATAACCAAAAAGAGCCTATTGGAACTCGGATTTTTGGGCCTGTTGCACGGGAGCTTCGTAATAAAGGATTTATGAAAATTATTTCACTAGCCCCAGAGGTTTTATAAATGATACAGACTTCTTTACATGTGAGAAAAAATGATTTAATGCATGCTTCTAATGTCCTTTTGGTTTGTCCCAAGTGTAATAAGGGAGTTCGAGTAGGGAAGAAAATAATTAAGGATAAAAAAGCAAGAGTATGCAAGAAATGCAATGAGGTTTTAGATAAGTAATATGGCTAGACTAAAAAAACAATTTGAAAAAGAAGGCATTCCCAAGCTCAAAGAACAACTGAAGCTTAAAAATGCAATGCAGGTCCCTTGTCTTAAAAAAATTACTGTGAGTATTTGTTTGTCCGAGGCTGTTCAAAACAGTAAAGTGTTAGACAAAGCTGCCGCTGATTTGGCTGTGATTACCGGGCAAAAGGCTAAAATGACGCGAGCCAAAAAATCAATTGCTAATTTTAAGCTTCGAGCAGGTCAACCTTTGGGAGTCGTAGTGACATTAAGGAAAGATCGCATGTATGAATTTTTAGATCGCTTGATTAATGTGGCTTTTCCTCGGGTAAGGGATTTTAGAGGTATTCCACCGAAGGCTTTTGATGGACGTGGCAACTATTCTTTGGGGGTAAAAGAGCAGATTATTTTCCCAGAGATTAATTATGATACCATTGATAAAGTTCGTGGGATGAATATCAATATCGAGACATCGGCAAAAACAGATGAGCAAGGAAAAGCTCTGTTACAGTACCTTGGGATGCCGTTTAGAACTTGAGGAGTTAAGTCATGACATTAGCGTGGAGAGTAAAACAAAAAGCAAAACCCAAATTTACAGCGAGAAGGTATTCCAGGTGCAATATTTGTGGTCGCGCAAGAGCCTATTTAAGAAAATTTGATATGTGTCGGATTTGTTTTAGAGGATTGGCCAATAAAGGGATGATCCCAGGTGTGATCAAGTCCAGTTGGTAGCCGCGCGCGGCTAGAGGAGAGGTAATGGTTACAGATTCTATTGGAGATTTATTAACGCGTATTCGAAACGCAAATTTAATATATCAAGAAAGTCTTGAGCTTCCTTTTTCAAAGCTTAAGTGGGAAATGGTACAGCTTTTAAAGAAAGAAGGATTTTTAAAAGAGTGCATCTTAAGTGCAGATGAACTGGGGCGGAAGAATATTAAGCTCGCATTAAAGTATGGTTCTGGGCGTAGAAGAGTCATCTCTGGGATTCGAAGAGTGAGTAAGCCTGGAAGACGTATTTATTCTTCTTTACGAGGGTTAAAGCCGTATCGAAAAGGATTTGGAGTAACGCTTCTTTCAACTCCCAATGGAGTTTTAACAGATCGCACTGCGACCCAACAAAAAGTGGGTGGCGAAGTGCTGTGTATGGTGTGGTAATATGTCTCGAGTAGGTAAAAGAATCATTGTGATTCCAGAAAAAGTAAAAGTAGAACTTAAAGATGGGTGTTTGCAAGCACAAGGGCCTAAAGGAACTGTTTCTCGTGTATTTTCTTCGAAGATTGAAATTGCGATTTCTGCAAAAGAAATTCAGGTGAAACGTAAAAATAATTCTAGAGAGTTGAGATCTCTTCATGGCCTCACACGAACGTTGGTTTACAATATGGTGAAGGGCGTAACAGATGGATTTGAAAAAAAACTTGAAATTATTGGATTGGGATATAAAGCCCAGGTGCAGGGAAAGGGATTGAATCTCATCTTAGGCTATACAAATCCTATTCAATTTGATTTGCCTGCAAATGTTCAAGCTAAAGTAGATGCAAATACTAAGATTACTCTTATGAGTCCGGATAAGGAAATTTTAGGGGATGTGGCCGCAAAAATTCGTGCGCTAAGACTTCCTGAGCCTTATAAAGGAACAGGAATTCGGTACGAAGGGGAAGTCATTGTCAAAAAAGTCGGTAAAACAGGAACTGCAGCAGCAGCTTAAACTTTATGAAACGATTTAGAAAAATAACAGAACCAACACGAGTTGCTCGAGTGAAACGCCATCTGCGTTTAAGAAAAAAACTTCGGGGATCTTCCGAACGACCTAGACTCAGCATTTTTCGGAGTGAAAAACATATTTATGCTCAAGTGATTGATGATTTTTCTCATAAAGTTTTGTGCCAGACATCAACCTTGAATAAAGAATTAAAATTAAAAAAAGGATATAATATAGAAGCTGCAACCAAAGTGGGAGAGGCAATCGCTAAAAAAGCTCTAGCGAGTAAAGTTAATCGAGTTGTTTTTGATGTGGGTGGTTATAAATACCATGGTCGCATCAAAGCATTGGCTGAAGCAGCCAGGAAAGGTGGACTCCAGTTCTAATATATGGCAGACAAAAGAGTTGAACTAAAAAAAGATACAGAGTTTGTTGAAAAAGTTGTTCATATTAATCGTTGTACCAAGGTGGTCAAAGGAGGTCGACGATTGAGCTTTGCAGCCTTAGTGGTCGTGGGCAACAAAAAAGGAAAGGTAGGCATTGGGCTTGGTAAAGACGATGAAGTTCCAGAAGCCATTCGAAAAGCAGAAGAACAAGCAAAGAAAAATTTAATGACAATTCCTATTTTAAATACGACCATTCCACAAGAAGTGATGGGAAAATTTGGTTCAGGACTGGTACTTTTAAAGCCTGCTGTCGAAGGAACGGGTCTTATTGCAGGGTCTTCTGTGAGAGCAGTTTTGGAGTGTGTAGGAATTCAAGATATTCTAACAAAAAGTTTGGGGGCCAGTAATCCTCATAACGTTTTAAAAGCAACGCTGAATGCTTTACAAAAATTAAGAAGCAGAGAAGAATATGCAGAGCTCAGAGGCAAACAGGTTGGAGAGCTTTAAGCATGACAAAGCAAGAAAAAGGAAAAAAAATTAAAGTGACACTGATACGAAGTGGAATTGGCGCAAACCAAAGACAAAGATTAACTCTTCGAGGGTTAGGACTTTCTCGTATCAATCGGAGTGTAGAGCTTGAAAATTCTGCTCCTATTCGAGGGATGATTAATAAAGTGATTCAATGGGTTCGATATGAGGTGCAATCGTGATTACCTTAGGAACTTTAGAACGAAGACGTGATGCCAATCGTAATATTAAACGATTGGGACGGGGGGCTGGTTCTGGTCATGGAGGTCATACCTCTACACGGGGACATAAGGGGCAAAAATCTCGAACGGGGGGATCTGTACATCCAGCGTTTGAAGGGGGGCAGATGCCTTTGCATCGTCGTCTTCCAAAACGAGGATTTGTCTCTTTTAATAAAGAAGTGATTCAAATTGTAAATATTGAAAGACTGATGGATCTTCCCAAAGGGGCTGTCATTGATCAAGCTCTTTTGAAAAAAGAAGGTTTAATTTCTTCAGATCGGCAAAAAGTGAAGGTTCTAGGAAAAGGAAAACTTAAGCATCCCTTAACGATTAAAGCACATTTCTTTAGTCAAAGTGCGCGCAAAAAAATAGAAGATGTAGGTGGAAAAGTAGAGGTTATCGGTGGCGGGATTTGAAGGCATAGCAAAACTGCCTGAACTCCGAAAACGTATTCTGATTACCATTGCACTCCTGGCGGTTTATCGCATTGGTGTTTTTGTCCCAGCTCCAGGTATTGATGTGCAAGCTTTAGGCGTCTTTTTTAAGATGGCCCAAGGAACTATTTTCGGATTTTTTAACCTTTTTTCTGGGGGCGCTCTAGAAAGATTTTCTATTTTTTCTTTGGGGATTATGCCCTACATTAGTGCTTCTATTATTCTGCAACTTCTCACCGTAGTTGTCCCTCATTTAGAACAACTTTCTAAAGAAGGCGAATTAGGTCGACGGAAAATTACACAATACACGCGCTATGGTACGGTTGTTCTTTGTTTTGTTCAAGGCTATGGGATTAGTGTGGGATTAGAAAATATTCAAGCTCCAGGAGGAGCTTCTGTGGTGATGGCTCCTGGAATCGCATTTCGTCTTTTAACAATGATGACGCTTGCAACAGGGACGGCTTTTATTATGTGGCTGGGAGAGCAAATTACAGAACGAGGAATTGGCAATGGAATATCTCTGATTATTTTTGCAGGAATTGCAGCTCGGATTCCTACAGGATTTTTTAATGTGATTAATTTTGTAAAAACCGGTGAATGGAGTGTGATTAAAGTATTATTGATTTTAGGTGTGATGGTGGTTGTGGTGGCGTGTATTATCTTTATGGAGACTTCACAAAGACGCATTCCAGTTCAATATGCCAAGCGAATTGTGGGTCGAAAAATGTATGGAGGACAAGCAACGCATCTTCCTTTGAAGATCAATACTGCAGGTGTGATTCCGCCTATTTTTGCTTCTTCTCTCATTATGTTTCCGGCCACGATAGCAACCTTTATTGCTTTGCCGATATTTAGTCATATGCGAGATTTTCTAAATCCAGGTTCTTTGCTTTACGAAATTATCTATGTAGGCCTGATTGTCTTTTTTGCATTTTTTTATACTGCCATTGTCTTTAAACCCCAAGAAATTGCAGAAAATATGAAAAAGTGGGGAGGGTTTATTCCAGGAATTCGTCCAGGGCAAAATACAGCAGATTATATTGATCATGTGCTGGGGCGAATTACTTTTGGGGGTGCTGTTTACTTATCTGCAGTGTGCGTGCTTCCTTCTCTTTTGAGCACTCAAGCAAATGTTCCTTTTTATTTTGGAGGGACATCTCTTCTCATTCTCATTGGAGTTGCCCTAGATACAGTTCAACAAATTGAATCTCATCTTTTGACGCGCAACTATGAAGGGTTTATGAAAGATATTCGCATTAAAGGACGAAGAGGTTAGTGTCGCGACACTAGTCCTTAAACTAGCATGAAGCTCATACTCTTAGGACCTCCCGGTGTTGGCAAAGGAACCCAAGCAAATCTCTTAGAAAAAAAAGTTCAAATTCCAAAAATATCAACAGGAGATATTCTCCGTCGTGAAATACAGAGTCAGTCAGCTCTGGGTCAAAAGGCACAGCAGTTTATTAATGATGGTAAATTAGTGCCTGATGAAGTTGTCATTGGGATTATTAAAAACAGGCTCCAAAAATCGGATTGTAGGGCGGGTTTTATTTTAGATGGATTTCCAAGAACGCTTCCTCAAGCAGAGGCGCTTAAAACAATAACGCCCATTGATCATGTCATTTATTTAAAAGGGAATGAGGAAGAGCTTATTCGGCGCTTAGAGGGAAGGCGTACGTGCTCTCAGTGTGCAAAGATGTATCATGTGACCTTTACTCCTCCCAAAAAAGAAAGCGTGTGTGATGAGTGTGGGGGAGATTTAATTCAAAGAAAAGATGATCATCGAGAAACTATTTCTAAGAGACTTCAAGAATATGATCGTCTCACAAAACCCCTTTTAGAGTATTATCAAAAACAAGAAAGCTTAAGAGAAGTGGATGGTTTGGCATCTGTGGAAGAAGTTTTTAAGAACTTACTCATGAAGGTAGAGACGAAATGATTGTTTTAAAATCTCCCAGAGAGATTGAAAAAATGAAAAAAAGTGGCCAAATAGTGGCTGCTATTTTACAAGAACTCAAAGCTGCGACGAAGCCTGGTGTTTCTACATTAAGTTTGGATCAGTTGGCTGAGCGATGGATTGAAAAGTTTAAAGTAAAATCTGCTTTTAAAGGATACAAGGGGTATAAGCATTGTCTTTGCGCTTCGATCAATCACGAAGTGGTGCATGGAATTCCTTCCGCAAAAAGAATTCTTCAAGAGGGAGATATTATTGGGCTTGATTTCGGGGTGATCAGCGAAGGGTATTATGGTGATTCTGCGATCACAGTTGCTGTAGGAAAGGTCTCTCCTCAAATTCAAACTTTACTTCAAGTCACTGAGCAGTCTCTTTGGAAAGGGATTGAAAAAATTAAGATTAAAAATCATTTATCGGATATTTCCTATGCAGTGCAGTCTCATGTAGAAAAACATGGATTCTCTGTAGTGCGTGAATTTGTGGGGCATGGGATTGGCCAGGCCCTTCATGAGGATCCCCCTGTCCCTAATTTTGGAGAGCCTCACCAAGGAACATTGCTTCAAGAAGGACTGGTTTTAGCTGTTGAACCTATGGTTAACATGGGAAAACCTGAGGTTTTTATCTTAAATGATGGGTGGACGGCTGTATCCGCAGATCAGAGTTTATCTGCTCATTTTGAGCATACGATAGCTTTGACGGCTGAGGGGGCCCAAGTTTTAACTTTGACTTAGTAAAGAGAAGAGAGGGGAGTATGTTTTTATGCCAAAAGAAGATGCCATAGAAGTTGAGGGAAAGGTCACTGAAACTCTTCCCAATGCTCGGTTTAAGGTGCTTTTGAGTAATGGGCATATGATCTTAGCCCATATTTCAGGGAAGATGCGGATGCACTATATTAAGATTTTACCAGGAGATAAAGTCAGGGTGGAGCTTTCGCCCTATGACCTGTCCCAAGGGAGAATTGTCTACCGAGAGAAATGAGTTGACTTAGGAGGCAGGATTCATATAATACTCCCTTTTAGCTTAATGAATACTATGAAAGTACGTTCCTCTGTAAAAAAGATTTGTGCAAAATGTAAGGTCGTTCGCCGCAAGAATGTCGTGCGAGTGATTTGTTCTAACCCCAAGCATAAACAGCGACAAGGATAAAATATTTTTTATGGCTCGTATTGCAGGAGTTGATCTCCCCAGAAATAAAAGAGTTGAAATAGGACTGCGTTATATTTATGGCATTGGTCGTTCCAATGCACGTACCATTTTAGACGAACTAAAAATTGATCGAAATACAAAGACAGATAAATTAACAGAAGATCAGGTTTTAAAGCTCAGAGATATTATTGAAAAAAATTATATGGTGGAGGGGGACTTAAGACGTCAAGTCTCCATGAATATTAAGCGGTTGGTTGACCTGGGAGCTTATCGTGGACTTCGACATCGCAAAAATTTACCTGTTCACGGACAAAGAACGAGATCCAATGCACGGACACGAAAAGGCCCAAGAAAAACAGTGGCTGTGAAAAAATCCATTAAGGCAATGAAAGGATAATGTGACCTGTGGCTGAAGAAAAAATACAAAATACAGAGACTCAAGCGGCAGAAGAAAAAATAGAGAAAAAAGCTAAAACGCCCAAGAAGAAAAAAATCAAAAAAAGTATTCCAGTGGGGCTGGCTTATATTCAGGCTTCTTTTAACAATACCATTATTACCTTAACAGATCCTCAGGGAGGCGTGATTGCGTGGTCGAGTGCGGGAACCAAAGGATTTAAAGGATCTCGAAAAGGAACTCCGTTTGCAGCTCAAGTGGCTGCTGAAGATGCGGCTAGAAAAGCTGTAGATGCGTGCGGAATGCGAACGGTTACTGTCATGGTTAAAGGGCCGGGTGGAGGAAGAGAATCTGCTCTTCGAGCATTACAATCTGCAGGTCTTCGGATTTCTTTTATTAAAGATACCACCCCGATTCCTCATAATGGGTGTCGACCAGCAAAAAGAAGGAGAGTCTAGACGTGGGAGTTTTTCATGGATCAGCTTGCAGCAACTGTCGTAGAGAAAATTTAAAATTATTCTTAAAAGGAGATCGTTGTTATACTGAAAAATGTGCATTTGAAAGACGAGCCTATCCTCCCGGACAACATGGTCAAGCGCGTACTAAGTTTTCTGAGTTTGCACTTCAGCTGCGGGAAAAACAAAAAGTTCGACGTCTCTATGGGTTATTAGAGCGTCAGTTTAGAGGCTATGTGAAATCAGCTTTGAAAGAAACAGGGGTTACAGGAGAAAAACTTTTAACTAATCTAGAACGAAGATTTGATGATGTTATTTATCGATCAGGTTTTGCTGCTTCTCGAACTCAAGCCAGACAGCTTGTGACACACGGTCATTTTCTAGTGAATGGGAAAAAAGTAACGATTCCTTCTTATCTTGTAAAAGAGGGATCTGTGATTGAAGTTCATGAAAAAAGCAGACAACTGGTTCCAATTGTCGCAGCGCTAGAAGGGATTAAGCGTAGAGAGATTCCGCAGTGGTTAGAATTAGATGCAGCTCAATTTAAGGCAACCATGAAACAAGGGCCAAAAAGATCTGATATTACTGTCCCGATACAAGAGAATTTAATCGTAGAATATTATTCAAGGTAATTTTTTAAAAAGGGGAGGGAAAGACTATGTATAGTGTTTGGAGAGATTTGATTAAACCAAAGCGTGTAGAAATCGATGAAAAAGGGATAACAAACGTTTATGGTAAATTTGAAGTCCGACCGTTAGAGAGGGGATATGGATTAACGATTGGGAATTCTTTGCGAAGAATTCTACTTTCTTCTTTATCTGGAGCGGCCATTACTTCTATTCGGATGGAAGGCGTTTTACATGAATTTTCCACGATTCCAGATGTTACAGAAGATGTCACAGATATCGTTCTTAATTTAAAAGAAGTTCGTTTTAAAATGAATAGCGGAGATCTCAAAACATTGCGTATTGAAAAAGAAGGCCCTGGTGAAGTGACCGCAAAAGATATTTTAACCGATGGTACGGTGGATATTCTAACCCCAGATCAACATATTGCAACCCTTGGAAAAGGTGCCAAATTTAATATTATGGTAACCATTAAACGAGGACGAGGATATGTGACTGCCGAACAAAATAAATCTCCGGAAGATCCTATTGGTTCTATTGCTTTAGATGCCTTTTTCTCACCTGTTCGGAAAGTAAATTATAACGTTACCAATGCTCG
>JACPSU010000073.1 GCA_016193105.1 Deltaproteobacteria bacterium
ACAAACAACCCTACCCTACAGTGGGAAGCTTTCTGCAAGGTAACCCGTCTTCTGTTTACAGATCCCCCAGTGGTTTATTTTATGGCAATTACGATATGAATCTGGCAAGCGATCCCTATTTCTCTGATCTTCTAAACAAGTCGAGAATGTACAAGTATCATCACGAAAAATAGCAGGCTGTTCAAACCCACTTTTTCTTTTTGAAGAGGATCAGCATCAAAACACCCGTCACACCCATGACGGCTAAGATGGCAGGATAGCCCCACTTCCAATCCAGCTCTGGCATATGCTTAAAATTCATTCCATAAATAGAAGCAATGAATGTGAGTGGCATAAAGATGGTGGCAATCAGAGTTAAAACTTTCATCACACTATTTAAGCGATTGCTAATGCCAGAGAGATAAATCTCTAACACCTCCGTAATCATTTCTCGAAAGGTTTCGATCACATCAATCGCACCAATGACATGGTCATAAATATCCCTTAAATACATCTTCGTTGCCGGCCGAATGAAAGACGATTCTTCTCTGGATAAGGTACTGATCACATCTCGTAGCGGCCACACTGCCTTTCTTAAAAAAATCATCTCTCTCTTTAAATGGTAAATAGACTTTAACGTAGCCTGTCCCGGATTTTCTAATAGCTCATTTTCCAAGATCTCTATTTTATCTCCGATATTTTCTAAGGTAATAAAATAATTATCTACTACCGCATCCATTAAAGAATAGGCCAAATAATCAGCCCCCTCTTTTCGAATAGCCCCCTTATTGTTTCTTAAGCGGTCCCGGATGGGATCAAAAACATCTCCGACTTTTTCTTCTTGAAAGGAAACAACTGCATTGGGAAAAACAAGTAAACTCACTTGTTCTGTTTGAAGTCCATTCCCCTTATCTGAACGCAAAGAAAGCATTTTTAAAACGATATAAAGATAATTTCCGTAATCCTCTGTTTTGGGCCGCTGATCCGTATTTAAAATATCCTCTTGCACCAAAGGATGGACACCAAAAATATCCCCTAATGTTCTAACCACCTCAGGATTATGGACTCCATCTACATTCACCCAACTGATAAAAGGCTTTTCAGTCCGAAGGGATAGCGCACGAAAAAAAGAAACGTATTCTTCAATAGAGGTGAGTTCTTTTTTTTCATAGACCGTTTCATTATAACTAATGATTGTAATTTTAATATCGTGAGTCTTTTGCTCTCCGATATGAAGGAGACTCCCCGGAAGAAGACCTGCTTTTTTAGATCGCTTTTTGAGAAGCTTGTGCATGGGGTAATTTTAATAAGTGTACCACAGTCTCAAACCCCTGTTCAATACATTCGAGTGTCGAAACCCCTCTTAAGAAATTTCCTGAAATAAAAAGGCCGGGATGTTGTTTTAAGTGCTGCTCAATACGGATCACTCTTTCAAGATGCCCCAGCGTATACTGAGGCAAAGCTTTCAGATATTTCTTTTCATGGACAAGCTGAGGTTTTCCTTGAGTACTCAAAATACCCCTTACTTCCTCTAAAACATCTTCCAAGTTCGCTTCCCCTTTGGCCATCACAGTCAAAAGAAGGTGATTCTCGGGTGCTCGATTTTGAAAAAAAGAAGAGGTCCACAACACTCCAAGGGTCTTTTTATTTTCAGACCGAGTCTGTTCAGACCGAGGAATTAAAAATCCAAATCCCTCACAGGGCATCCCGACATCTTCTTTACGATACCCTAAATGATATACATTTAAACCCGCATAAGGAATCTGCAAAAGTTCAGTAGCAAGTTCTGGGTCTAGAGACTGAAGCATCTCCGCCGCACCATAGGAAGGAGCAGCACAGATCAAAGTTTTTGTTTCAATCGTTTGAGTATGCCCCTCTTTAAAAATAGTTAAAATAAAATGGCCTTGTTCATTCTTTTCGATGTGGGTCACTTGGCTTTTTTTAAGAACATGATTGCCTAACCATTTTTCGATGGCTAAAGGAAGTTCTTCTAATCCATTTTTAAAAGAATAAAGAGTTCGATCTTTTTTTTCCTTCTTCTTCAGAAATCCTTTAAAGAGACTTCCAAACTCTTTTTCCCACTCTGCCAATTGTGGAAAAGTCGCTTGGACACTTAACTCCCGCATGTCACTCCCGTAGACCCCCGATACAAAGGGATCGATGAGCGACTCTGTAGCTTCTTTGCCAATACGCCGTTTAAAAAATTGGGCAACAGTTTCATCTCCCACGTCTTGTCGTCTAGAGACCAGAGGCTCTCGAAAAAGTCTGAGTTTTCCCTTCCAGGACAAAAGCGAAGAAGAAAAAAGATGAAGGGGATTTAGAGGAACTAAGTGAAGCTTTCCATTCTTATAAATATATCTTTTTTTAGAAGACTCTTCCGGCGTCAGAATCTGAGATTCCAAATGAAGCGTTGCAATCATCTCTTTTACGGAAGGTGTCATCCCCATAAAAGTTGTGGGCCCCTCTTCTAAAAGATAGTCTTCTTTGGTTAAAGAGTGCATGACCCCCCCCAGGCGATCTGATTTTTCTACTAATAAAAAATCACTCCCATGCTTTTTTAGAAAAAACGCAGATGAAAGACCGCTTATGCCTCCACCAATAATGACAACTTCTTTTTTCATACGACGTGCTTCACCACTAAATCTTCGAGGGCAGAGATAAACTTAGGAGAGAGATTTAAAGACTCGGACCTGGTAAAATAAGGAAGTCCTAATTTTTTCGCCTCTTTTTTATAGAGGATATCAATTTCATAAAGCGTTTCGACATGATCAGACACAAAAGAAATAGGGACCATCACCACGGCTCTTTTTTCCTGACGTTCTCCTAGTCGCTTTAAAAGATTAAATGTCGAGGGTTCGAGCCAGGGGGATCAGGATGACTAATCTTTTTAAGATAAGCTCTACCGTCTTTTTGGTCTGCTCTTCATAGAGATCCCCTTTTTCAATAAATTTCATCGGAAGACTATGCGCACTAAATACCAAATCAAAATTATTGCGATAGTTTTGTGGCAATGCCTGGATGGCAGCCGTTATTTTTTCAATCGTAGCTTCAAGATATAAAGAATGATCATACCAGGAAGAAATGAGGGTCTGTTTTAAACTATAAGGATTTTTCTGTCTCACCTCTTTTAATTTTTTAATACTAGCTCCTGTGGTAGCGACAGAACACTGTGGATAGAGGGGCAAAATCACAAGATGCGTTCGACCTGAGCGAACAATTTCATTCCACGCCTCTTCGATATCTGGCTTGGCATATTGCATCCCCACAAATACGCGCACATCTTTATAATGTCCCTTAAGCTTTTCTTCTAAAGCCTGGGCTTGCTCAAAGGTTATTTTTTTTAACGGAGAGCCTCCGCCAATGGAATGATAATATTTTTGAGATAACGGTTTACGTAGTTTGGCAATAACTCTAGCCACCGGTTTTTGAAGCCACTTTGAAAAAGGGACGGGCAATGTATCTGGATCAGAAAAAAGATTAAATAAAAAAGGTTCCACTTCCTCTAAAGAAGCAGGCCCTCCTAAATTTAAAAGCAGGACTCCTAATTTCATAGTTTAAATCGTACGGGAGTATTGTTGAGGGGTCGCTTGTGTCTCTTTAGATAAATAGGCATCAAACACCATACAAATATTTCTCAAGAATACCCTCCCAAGTTCCGTCACTCGAATCTTTTCAGAAGTTATTTCAAGAAAACCATCTTGAACCATCGGCTTGAGCTCTAAGAGCTCCTGCTCCAAGGTGCTGACTAAAGAAGTTGGAACTTCCAAATGACACATCAGCTCCATAATGATTTGACGCCTCAGTTGATCATCAGCAGTTAACCAATGCCCTTTCATGATAGGCCACTTATTTTCATCTAACGCCTTGTAATAATCCGATAGCTTTCTAAAATTTTGCGCATAGATATCTTCAACATCACTAATGGAAGAAACGCCAAATGCTAACAAAAGAGACTCTTTTTGAGTCGTATACCCCATAAAATTCCTGCGAAGGGTGTGCGCTTCAAAAGCATGAATCAATTCGTCTGTAGATTTCGCAAAATGATCCAGTCCAATCGGCAAATACTGAGCTTCCTTAAAAATAGCTAAAGCTGTTTCAAAGAGTTCTACTTTCAACTGGGCTCCTGGAAGTGCATGTTCTGGAATAAATTTTTGATAAGACACATGCCACGGCACATGTGCATAATTATAAAAGGCCAAACGATCGGGCCTCAAAGCCACAATCATTTTTAAATTTTTCTCAAAACTATCGCGCGTTTGAAAGGGAAGCCCATAGACAAAATCCATATTCACCGAAGAAAAATCAAGCTCTCGACACCACTCATAGGCCTGACGGGTTTGTTCTTCCGTCTGATGGCGATGGATCGCCTCTTGCACTTTGGGATCAAAATCTTGAACCCCCATACTCACGCGATTAAATCCAAGACGTCGCAAGGTCTTAAGTTGTTCCAGGGTTGTCACCCGAGGATCAAGTTCCAAAGAAATTTCTGCTGATGGAGAAATTGAAAAATATTTTTCAACCTCACGAAAATATTCCTCCATTTGCTCACAAGTTAAGTAGGTGGGCGTTCCCCCACCCCAATGAATCTGCGTCACAGGAAAAGAGGGAAGAGAAGGGCCTAAAAGAGAAAGCTCTTTTTTTAAATATTTTAGATAGAGATCTGCTTGTTCTTTTTTTCGTGTAATCACAACATTACAGGCACAAAAATAACATTTTTCCTCACAAAATGGGATGTGGGTATATAAAGCCAACGTTTTGTCCCCGGCTAGAGACTGCAATTTTTCTTGATACTCTTTTTGAGAAAAGGCTTGTGTCCAGTGAGGAGCCGTCGGATAGCTCGTATACCTTGGCCCCTGGATATCATATTTTTGAATGAGCTCGAAAAGATGATTAGACATGGAATCCTCTCACCTCTTCTACCAGAGTAGAGACATTTTCTAAAGGGGTATGGGGAAGCACCCCATGCCCTAAATTAAAAATATGCTTTTGCCCTCGGGCTCGCCCTTGGACTTGCCCTTGGGTCTGGGTCAAAATCGCCTGAACTGCTCGACGAATATCAGATTTTGTCCCAGAAGCTAAAAGCTCAGGATCTAAGTTTCCTTGCAAAATCACCTCTTTCCCCAAGACGGTTCGAGCGTCTTCTAAAGATATACTCTGATCTATACTCACAATCGGAGCTTCCATTTTTTTGATTTCATTTAAAAATTTGCTGCTCTCTTTTACAAATAAAATAACCGGCGCCAAAGGTTTTAATTCATCCACCAGCCTTTTTTCATATGGATACGCAAATTCCGCATATTCTTCGGTGGACAAAAGCGAGGCCCACGTATCAAACACTTGAACTACTTCTGCCCCTGATTTTACTTGGCTCTTGAGATACTCGATAAAAAGCCCACATAATTTATCTAACAAAATATGAAGCAAAATGGGGGATTCTTTCATCATCTTTTTTACATGAGAAAAATCCTGACTATGCTTTCCTTCAATCAGATAACACGCCACCGTAAAAGGGGCCCCGCAAAAACCGATGAGAGTGGCTGAATCTGAGATCTCTTTTTTTAAGAGCTCCAGAGCTTGAAAAACATAGGGGATAGATTCAAATACATTTTTTGCTTGGGTCAGCGACCCTTCTAAAGCCCGAATGTCTTTGGCAGATCGAAGTGGCTTTTGAATAAGGGGCCCGGGATTAAAATCAAGCTCCACCCCCATGGCTAGAGTGGGGATTAAGATATCTGAAAAGAGAATCACCCCATCAAATCCAAAACGCTTCCAAGGCTGAAGAGAGACCTCTACCGCCAATTCAGGATTTTGACAGACCTCCAAAAAACCATATTTGGCTCTTACAGCCTGATACTCTGGCAAATATCGCCCGGCCTGACGCATGAGCCAAATGGGAACAGACCGTGCTTTTTCACCTTTAGCTACCTGAAAAAGAGGTTTTTCCATAATTGCTTATGTATTAATCACAATTGTCTTGAAACAACAATCGATAAATTCTTATAATCCTAATATATGTCACCTTCTAAAATTAGAATTGGCCTGATTGGGCTGGGAGATATGGGACGCGGGCATTTGGAATGCTTAAAAAGTTTCCCCTCTGTCGAAATTGTAGCGCTCTGCGACACTCACCCAGAAAGACTAACCAATGCCCAAAAGTCTGTGGCTTCATCACCAAAAACCTATGAAAAGTATCAAGAGTTCCTGAATCACCCAGGCCTTGAAGCTGTGTTTGTATCGGTCCCTAACTTTTTGCACACAGAAATCGGATTAGAAGTTTTAAAAGCTGGAAAACATCTTTTTTTAGAAAAGCCTCTGGCCCACACGCTTTCTGATGGAAAAAAACTGGCCGATGCTTCTCAAAAAACAAATCTTATTTTCCAAGTGGGGCACATTTACCGCTACTCTCCTTTTTATCTAGAAATGATGGAGTGGATCCAAAAAGACGCGGTTGGAACTCCCCTTCTTTTGTGGTGCCATGAATTTCGCCAACCTTTTCCTCAACGAGAGTGGTTTTATGACAAAACCAAATCTGGAGATACGTTCGTCGAAAAAAATTGTCACCATTTCGATCTTTTTAATTGGGTTACTCAAGATAAGCCTAAGCAAGTCGTTTCTTTTGGAGGACAAAGTGTTTTAAAGCCAGGGACTCAAATTTCCTGCTCTTATTGTCCTGACTCACCTCAGACTCTCAAAACCAATACAACAATAGATCATGGGTGGGTGCTCGTCGAATACCAAAAATCCGCCAAAGCTAATTTGGGCTTAAGCATGTTTCTTCGCCCCCCCAATGAAATTTGGAGAGGATTAGAACTAGGAGTCATTGGGAGCAATGGAAAAATGCTGATTGGAAATGTCGATTTTGGAACAATGACTCTTTATGGGGGGACAAAAAAAGAAGAGAAAAAAGAAATTAAAAATCCCACCCCTCAGTGGCATAGCGGCATGCACGAAGAACACGAAGCCTTTTTAAACTCTATTCAAACGGGCCAAAAACCGTATGCTTCACCTCAGATGGCCTATGAGGCACTGATTCTATCTTGTGCCGCCCAAGACTCTCTTCAAAGTAAAAAGATCATTCTTCTCCCCCCTTGACATCTACAACACTATCAACTATCATAGTTGTTATAGATAGGAGACACAGACCATGGCATTTAAGCTCACCACACTTAAAATGAGGCAACAGCTAGGGGATATTTTAAATCGAGTCCACTTAAGACATGATGAATTTATTATTGAGAGAAAAGGAAAACCTTTAGCGGCCATTGTTCCTGTAGAAAAAATAGAACAGATGCAACATGCCGCCCGCTTATATCTTCTAGATGTCTTAAACCGAAAAGAAAAGACTTCTCTCTCTCAATCCAAAGCAGATGATCTTTCTAACGAAGCCAAACATCGTTCTCGTAAAACTAAAAAGCCATGAGTTACTAGATGCACCTTAGAGCTGTTTTAGATGCCAATATCTTTGCCAGTGCCTTAATAAAACCTTCGGGGCCACCAGGACATATCTTAAAAATATTTTTAGAAAACCAAGCGTTTGAACTCATTCTTTCTAAACCTATTATTCAAGAAATTAATAGATGTCTGACATACCCAAAAATAAAAAAGTATATCCTCTTAACCCAGGATGAAATACAACTTTGGCTTACCGCCATAGAGCTTCTGAGTGATACTGTTGAAAGCTCTCTATCATTAGACATTTCTCTAATGGATCCAGAAGATGAAAAATATATTGTTGCAGCCCTGGAAGGAAAAGCAAGTACTATTGTCAGTGGAGATCACCACCTCCTTACTCTTGGTGAATATGAAGGCATTTCCATTGTGACCCCCAGAGATTTCCTCAACTTATTATAAGTGTTTTATAATCCCTCGGTCTTGGTGGACGAGGGTGGGTTTTCCGCCTTCGCGCTCAATGGCTTTGGTGACCTGTTTTTCTCGGCCGGGCGCATAGGCAATCATGGTGCCTCCTAGCCCCGAGCCATGGATCTTAGCACCCAAAGCACCCGCAGAAAGAGCCGCTTCAATCATCCTCTCAATTTTAGGAGTAGAAATTTTTAGACTCTCTCTTAAACGAAGGGAATCTGTTTTCGGAGGAAAAGTGTTCAAGATTTCTGAGACTTTTGTTTTTTCCACATCAAATTTTTTAATTTTAGCTTTGATGGCTTTGAGTCCCGAAAGCACATCTCGCTTATTTACTTTTAAATTTTGAACGGTCTCTTTTCTCTGTAAAGAATCTCCCAGCACAATCCCCTGAATCACATCGCCTAGAAAGCAAAGGTCTGTTGTTTTATGGTTTTCAAGATATATGAGCTCTCCCATGGAAATCGCAAAGTGATCCATCCTCCCCCCCGCTTCTTTAAACTCCAGCACTTCCGTTTCAAACGCTAGCTTTGCAATTTCAATGGGATTAAATTCAATCTCATGATTTTGGAGAGACAAAAGCATCTTTATCCACGCTACCACCATCGCTGAAGAGCTCGAAGCTCCAGAATTAATGGGGATTTTGCTTTTCATTAAAAAATCATAGCCTTTGGGAAATTTAAATCCCTGACGTTTCAAAACATTCACGGCTGCACGAAGATAATCTCTTTCTTTTTTGTACCGAAGAGGCAAAGAGGGAACAAAAACTTCTTCTTGTTGAATGTCCGGCATTAGAATTTGAAATTTTTTATCCCGCCTGGGGAAAGCAGAGATCGTAAGCCTTAAATTCATCGCCATGGTGATGACAGGCAGGCCAATATAATCGCTATGCTCCCCAAAGAGACATATCCGCCCCGGCGCCGACACCACTTTAACAGGCTTTTTCACACTTCCCCCCAAACTCTTTCCCTGCTAGGCTCTAGATATTTAATAGCCATTTCCAAATAGGGACAACGTGAATAGTGAGATTTTTGGAAATGGCAATCCTTGACTCTTCATCCCACGAAATCACTAAAAGATTTGTACAGTGAAAATGTTCTGCCCCCTTTTCTAAAGCTTTTATTTCTCTTTGCATGGTTTCTATATCTTTTATTGAATAACAAGATTGAATCAAGCTCGTCACCTTTCCATTTTTTTCTGTAATAAAATCAATTTCTGAACTAGAGACCTCTCCATAATACACAGATTGAGCACTATTGACGAGATGAGAGAGAATCATGAGCTCTAATCTACGACCTTCCCCCTGGTAGGATTCCATCCCTAGAGCACGATGGATCCCAATATCGCAGGGATAGAGCTTTCTTGGTTTTTTTAATCGTTCCTTTTTTTTAAAATCAAATTGAAGTAATTCATAAACCAAATATGTTTCTTTAAGATACGCAATATATTTTTGAAGCGTATGAACGCTTTTAACTTTGAATGTTTTATTTAAACTATTATATGTAAAGCGCATCCCTGGATGACCTAGGATATATCGACCTAATTCTTTAAGCTCATTAGGATAACGTAAATGATATCGGGCTACAATGTCACGCATCATGATATTATCAAAAAGAGTACGAAGATAAATTCCTGGCTGCTCCCCTGCTACAACTTCTGGAAATCCCCCATTTTCAAAATATTTTTCAAAATATTTTTTAACCTGCGCAATTTTCGAAGATGTTAGCGATGTTTGAGGTGAAATATCGTGATAGGCAAGAAATTCTCGAAATGAGAAGGGCATGAGTTCTAACTCCAGATGTCGGCCCGTCAGATGTGTGGCTAATTCTTTACTGAGGAGCTTAGCATTACTTCCCGTCACATAAATATGAAGTCCCTGTCTTTTCAACCTATTTACAAAAAGTTCCCATCCAAGGACATTTTGTATTTCATCAAAATAATACGTCGTTACGCCGGGATATATTTGCATGAGTGTTTCAAAAATATCATTCAGATCTGATGCCTTAATCCCCAGCAGTCTTTCATCATCAAAGTTAACATAAGCATAGGGAATTTTTGATTCTCTCAAGGCATGATGGATCAATACAGATTTGCCACACCGTCGGATACCACTGACCACTTTAATCAGCCTTGATGAAATAAGTGGCTGAAATTCCTTGAGTTTTTCTCTGGCAATAATCTTTTCTTATAATTCATAAAAATAGCTTACTTTATGCAGTATACTACATATTAATGCCCATTACAACTGCTGTATTATATTACATAATAAACAATACATTATTACATAATAAGTATTATATTCACCCCTTAATTCTTTTAGCTCAATTTGCCGATAAGAAGAGAAGGATGAGAAGATTTCTTATAGCAGGCATGGGTGTTTTAATGGGGGGCGTCCTTCCATTTTTTGCGTATGCGCAGCTGTTTAAGTCCTCCGACGTGGCTGGTCTTATGACTGTTGAGGATGAATCCAAAGCAGTGGTCATCCTAGTAGACAATATGCTGCGAGAGGTCAGAGGGTTTCCAGCTCAACTGACCCAGCTTTCGCCAAGTTGCTACCCCTTTCGGCATGAAATCGGAAGCCACACCTATTACTTCCAAAGCGAATCGATTTTAAATCGCTTTAAAGCCTGCAAAGATTTACAAAAAACAGCGTGTGAACATACCCAACGAGAACGAGAAGGAAACTCCCAAAAACAAGAAGAACTTAAGGGAGAGATTAGTGGAATTTTTGACGCACATAAAAGAGATATTTTTGAAGAAAAAGTTCGAGAAAAATTAGATGAGCTCTCTTCTCAAAATCCGCTTCTCAAACAAACGGCCGAAGAAAGCATGAATGCTCATGTGGAGTACTTAAATCAGCATGGACGAGAAGGACTTCGTACTTTTTTTAAATCTCACTACGTGCAGCCGAACATAGGGTTCATTCATCTCAGGCCTAATGATGGATTATCCTATAAAGGGCCCATGATGTTAACTTTAGAACGCTTTATTGAAAAATTTCAAACACGAGATCCTAATCTTTTCGAGAAATTAAAGAGATTTTTACATAAAGCTGTAAATGGAATAGGAGAACGATCTGAAAATCTTTTAAAATTATATGATGCTTTATTTACATCTTTGTCAGATGAGGAAATCAGAGCTTTCACTCAAGAGTTTACGGTATCCCTGTATGAAGAGTTTTCTAATAGCCTCTCTAGAGAATTAAATTGGCTACAAGCACCTTCTGAAGTTACCGCCCAAGCTGAAGCACGATTTTATCCCAGTCATAAAAAAGGAGAAATCACTCAGGCTTTTAATGACGTAAAACAAAAAATATCAGCATTGATGCAAAATAAATCGACAGAAACAGGGATAGATACTTCACAAGCTCTTTCTGTTTTAAACACACTTGAGCTTTCCTGGCCTATGGATCTGGCTAGAGAAGAAGGATTTATAGGAGATACTCTTAAGGCCATGATTAGTACAGAAAATGCAGCCTACATGCCTGATATCAATCGGATCATGATTCATGTTCCGTTTCTCAATATCCCACGCTGGCAAATCATTTGGCTATTGGGACATGAGATAGGACACGCAGTGGGTTTAAAACGAGAGTATGTCCCACAATTTTGGAAGCATCTTAAGGATTGTTTTGACGAGCAGGGATTCAAAGAATATCAGATGGGAGAAGTCTTTTCGGATTGGTTAGCTACAGAAATACTAACGCAGCTTCTCGAAAGCCAAACCCCTCCATTAAGAGAAGAAGAAAAACGAGAAGCCCTATTGGAAGCAGTTCTTTTTTGCACTCCTGGAGAAGAAAATGAAGGAGCCCTTGATTTATTTGGACAGCCAGAGCCTCACCCTGCTAATTGGAAACGTATAAATAAAATAATCAGATCCCATCCCTACGTAAACAAACTTTTTGGGTGTTCGTCGTCTCCACCCTATTGCTCAGGAGATCAACCAGGAGGGCGCCAATGAAGCCTTATATCTTTGTGATGATCCTATTTTTTGTGATGCCGCATGTGCTTTCCGCAGCAGAACCTCTCTCTTTTTACGCTTTAAAAATTAAAGGGAATCACAGTGGCGAAGTCCATGAAATAGTCATTGTGGAAAAGGCCAAAAGCCAATGGGAAGCCAAAAGAATCCTCAATGGAAAAGAAAGTACCTCCAGAAAATTAAAAGAAGTAGAGTTTTTAAGTGCCACCCTTAGAATCAGAAGTCTGTTAAAAACTCAAGATCAAAAAAGACGGCCTTCGTCTTGCAGAGAAGAATATATCGTTCTAGGCAAAGAAAATAAGAGGCAAGAGAAAAAACAAGGGTGCTTAGAGAATAATAAGAATTTTGTAGTGCTTTATGCAGAACTCCTCGCACTACTTTATAAGAGATAACAGAGAAAAAAGAATAAAAAACCACTCTGCTAGATATTTAATAGCCATTTCCAAATAGACACAACGTGAATAGTAAGATTTTTGGAAATGGCAATCTTTGATTCCTCATCCCACGAAATCACTAAAAGATTTGTACA
>JACPSU010000074.1 GCA_016193105.1 Deltaproteobacteria bacterium
TTTCTGTTCTTAAAATTTCTTCACTCATATCGAATTCCCTCGACAGGAAAAAGTCGCGCAGCCAGGTGGGCTGGATAAAAAGAGGCCATCAAAGATATAATAACAATGCCACTTCCCACCCACACCACTTCTTGCCATTTCATTTCAACCGGCAAATAGGAAAGATAATAAATATCCGGACTTAATTTAATAAGATGCGAATAAGAAAGCGCCACACACCCCAGCCAGGCTAATCCAATTCCCAATAAACTTCCGATCACTCCCAAAAACGCCCCCTGCCATAAAAATATTCTGCTCACGCGAGCACGGTTCATCCCCATTGCTTTTAAAATAGAAATTTCTTTTATTTTTTCAATCACAATCATAATGAGACTACTAACCACATTAAAAATCGCAATCATAATAATCGCACTTAAAATAATGGCCAATACCACTTTTTCAATTTTTAAAGCAATAAAGATGTTTCGATTCATGTCTGACCAGGTGCGAATAAAGAATGGAAAATTGACTTGGCGTCGAATGGCGCGTGCAATCTCTCGGGCTTTTTGAGGCTCCCCGACTTTCACTTTAAATGCAGATACGCGATTAGCCCATCCTAAGTTTTTTTGAGTAAAGGCCAAGTTCACATAGGCATAACGAGAAGAATATTCATAAAGCCCCGCATCAAAAATTCCTAAAACTTTTAAAAATACAATGCGAGGAGGGGCTGACTCTTGACCACTCGAAAGCAAAATTTTAATACGGCCGCCTTCTTTGACTTGTAACTTACGTGCCAACTCTTCCCCGATATAGGCTCCCTCTTTCGAAAGATCTTTAGTTCCCAAAGATTCTACGACAGAAGAAGTTGCGGGATCCACCCCCTCCAGCACGCCTCCTTGCACACGCCCTTGGTGAATAAAAAGCACTTCATTATATGTAATAGGAAGGACCTCTAAAATCGCAGGATCTGATTTTTTAATTCTTTGTTGAAGCTCTCGCCACTTTTCAATCCCCTTCTCTCTACGATACAAAAGGATATGAGATTCACTGCGAATCATGTTTTTTTGAAGTTCTTTTTCAAAGCCGTTCATCACAGAAAGAACCATTACCAAAGACATCACTCCCAAAGAAACACCTAAAAGAGTTAGTCCAGCCGTAAATCGAAGTCCGAGGCCTTGAAACAATTGGCGAAAAGCAATGCGCGCCTCAATCAAGAATCTGATTTTTCCTTTCTGAGTTGAGGAAATAAAATAACATCTCGAATCGAAGGAGAATCCGTAAAAAGCATCACCAAGCGATCCAGCTTTACGCTCTTGCGCTTGTTTTAAAAAACGCTCTTTTTGATCGATGGGGTCATTGAGCTCGGAAAATGCATTGGCCATCTCTCGCCCCACAATATAAAGCTCGAACCGATCCACAAACAGAGGATCTTTTTCATTTTTCCGAGAGAGCGGGGAGACCGCCAAAGGATAATGCGTAATAAAGGTGGGTTGAATCAGTTGCTTTTCAACCGTTTCTTCAAAAAGCGTTGTCCAAAGATGTCCTAAATCTTTTTGAACGGGCAAAGAAATCCCCTTTTTTTCCAAATAAGAGATAATTTTTTTAGAATCTTCTAAGTCTTCTTCTTTAAAATCAGAAAATTTCACAATCGCTTCTTTCACCGTATAGCGCGCCCAGGGCTTTTTAAATTGAATTTGCTCTCCTTGATACATAAGTTCTTCCGTACCCAAAAGTTTTTTGGCCAAAGAACAAATGAGATCTTCGGTTAAAGCTATAAATTTTTCATACGTGGCATACGCTTCATAAAATTCAATCATCGTAAATTCAGGATTATGCTGGATCGAAATCCCCTCATTTCTAAAATTTCGATTGATTTCAAATACACGTTCAAATCCTCCAACTAAAAGTCTTTTTAAATAAAGCTCAGGTGCAATCCGAAGATAAAGATCCATATCGAGCGTATTGTGATGCGTTACAAAAGGTTTGGCTAAAGCACCCCCTGCAATGGGATGCATCATGGGAGTTTCAACTTCTAGATACTCACGATCTAAAAAAAACTGTCGTATGTGTTGAATAATCTGAGAACGTTTTTGAAAAATCTCTCGAACTTTTGGATTTACAATGAGATCTAAGTAGCGCTGACGATAGCGCACTTCTACATCTGTAAGACCATGCCATTTTTCAGGCAAAGGATATAAACTTTTGGCCAAAAGCTCTAAAGAAGTAACTTTCAGAGTCAGCTCTTTGGTTTTTGTTCTAAAAAGCGTCCCCTCTACCCCGACAATATCGCCAATGTCGACAAGCTCAGAGAAAGATTGAAATGCTTCATCCCCTAAAACATCTTTAGCGACATACGTTTGCATTTTCCCTGTGCGATCTTGAATGTGAACAAACGCAGCCTTTCCAAAACTTCTCACCGCTAAGATTCGCCCGGCTAATTTGATCGGAGGATTTTTTTCTAATGCTTCTCCCTCCAAAGCACCCCAAGAAGCTTGAATCTGAGCAGCTGTGTGCGTAGGAGAAAAATGATTGGGATAGGGATTTTTTCCCTGTTTTTTAATCTTCTCAAGCTTTGTAAGCCTTTGTTCTTCCATACTTAATTTAGTAGTAGAAGAATCCTCCTCACAATGCAAGAAGTAACATCAAATGATTATTTTTTACTTTATATCTTTAAGAAGAGATAATGCTTTTTTTGAATGTTTTAATACAAATAAAATCATCCATGTATTAAAAATATAATTTTATTCCAGATTAATAGTCAAATCAATTCTGCTGTATACAGCGTGATTTCGATACTTTTATAAAAAAACTTCTTTCTTTTTTTCAGGCCCATTTTCTCCGCAGGTATTTTTTTGCCCTCTCACACTCTCTAAATCCATTTTTAATGCACGATCTCTTCATTTTCTTCTGCCAAAGTGAAAATTAAAAAATCCCTCGTTTAATCTCAAAATTTCACGTTTAAAAATAGCATAACTATTTGATATTATTAACTAATTAACTCATATAAATTTGACTTAATTATCCTATTTGATAGAGTGTTTCATCACTTTTTGAGACCCCCGCTTTCGCGGGGGTGACGGAAACAGGAGGTATTTCATGAATGAAATTTTAAAATTAAAAGATAAAGAACTGCTGGAGAAATTTGGGGACTTGGTTCGGGAAGAAAAAGAAGCAACCGCTTCTGTGGTTGCACATCTTGCTGAAATTGATCGAAGGAGACTCTATGCCCTTGAAGGCTATTCGTCTTTGTTTTCCTATTGTGTTGAGAAATTTCACTATTCTGAATCTGAAGCCTTTTTAAGGATTCAAGCTGCAAGGCTTGTTCATACTTCTCCAGAAGTGATTGGTCTTTTAGAAGACAACAAAGCTACCCTTACAACCTTAAAACTTATTGCTCCTCATATTACTTCTCAAAATAAAGAGAAGATATTTAAAGAAGTTGAGCATAAAACAAAACGAGAGACAGAACAGCTGGTGGCCACTCTTTTTCCATCAGAAGAAGTCAAAGATACCATTAGAAAGCTACCCCAAACTGCACAAAATTTAACTCGTTCTGGAACGAGCACTTTGGTTAAAAAAGAGGCCAGTCAGAAAGGGCCAGAGATCCCCCAAAAATCTCTGGCCCTTTCTGACACTAGTAGGTCAAGATATGTTTCAGGAAAAATAAAGCAGGTTATTTGGAAAAGAGATGAAGGGCAGTGTTCGTATGTGAGCCCTGAAGGCAAACATTGTGGAGAGAAAAACTTTCTAGAGATGGATCATGTTCATCCGTTTGCGCTAGGTGGAGATTCTACAATTGAGAATTTACGATTACTCTGCCGTACACATAACCAATGGAGAAGTGAAAAAACGTTTAGACTACAATACTAGATGTCCGCACCGAACCTCATCTAAAGAAACTATGAGCTAGATCATGTATTGGAAATCTCAGATTGTTCTATGGTATTTGTAATAAGGAGGTATTGTTTATGCGTTTATCTTTTTCAATTTTGATCTGTTGTATGATGTTCTTTTTTTCTAGCCTCTCTTTTTCAGCCACTGAAACGGTGGAAGCTCAAGCCCAAGACCCCTTTTTAACTGCCTTTTATAATTTTTCTAAAGCGGGACTCACCTATTACAAAGGCACAGCCTACATTTGGGTGAAAACAAAAGCTCCAGAAGATTGGCCTGCCAGAGACTGCGACGACGAACTCGATCGCATTCACTGTCGCGCAGAAACGGGCTATTTTGCTTTGCCAAAAGACGCTATCGTTTTCGATGGTAAAAAACGTTTAAAATACATTCGAAATGGGCGCTATGTAACCCTTGCCAAACTAGAAGGTTTCCCTTTTTTTAAAACCTGGGAAATGGAAAATAACGTTCAAATCGCTGTGGAAGACTATTTTACATCCGCTTCTCTTGTTATTTCTAATTTAGAAGAGTAAATTGGATACTTATATGAAGCCCAATATTGATCTTTCCCCTAAGGCTCTTAAAGAAGTTGCGGCTCTTTTAAATACTCTCCTATCTGATGAAACTGTCTTATATATAAAAACGCTCAATTTTCACTGGAATGTCGAGGGCCCAAACTTTAGCGAGCTTCATAAGTTTTTTGAATCTCAATATGAGGAGTTAAGCAGCATCATGGATAGCGTGGCCGAACGTGCTAGAGCTTTGGGAGAAAAAGCTTTCGGTGGACTTCAGGAGTTTTTAAACCATACTCGACTTAAAGAATCTAAATCCAATCTCAACGCTAAAGCCATGATTCAGGATCTTTTATCAGATCATGAAGCCATTATTAAGGTTCTCAGGAAAGATCTAGACACGTGTGACACAACCTATCACGACATCGGCACAAACGATTTTCTCACCGGCCTGATGGAAAAACACGAAAAAATGGCCTGGATGCTTCGGTCTTTCTTGTAAAAGTTCTTATTTCTTCTCCAAAAGATAGGCTTGGATAAAGGCGTCGAGGTTGCCGTCTAACACATCGTCGGCATTGGAGGTTTCATGTTTGGTGCGATGGTCTTTGACCATCCTATAGGGATGAAGCACATACGAGCGAATTTGGCTCCCCCAGGCAATGTCTTTTTTCTCTTTGTGAAGCGCTCCCAGTTTGGCCTCTTCCTCTTGTTTTTTAAGCTCATAGAGTTTGGCTTTTAAAACTTTCATCGCTGTAGCTTTGTTTTTGTGTTGCGAACGTTCGTTTTGACACTGCACCACAATTTTTGTTGGAACGTGTGTGATCCGCACCGCAGAATCGGTGGTATTAACCCCTTGTCCCCCAGGGCCTGAGGCTCGATAGACATCAATTCTTAAATCGGCCGGATTAATATCTATTTCAATATCTTCTTCAAGCTCAGGATAGACAAAAACAGAGGCAAAAGAGGTATGCCTTTTTTTATTAGCATCAAATGGAGAAATCCGAACGAGCCTGTGAACTCCAGCCTCTGCTTTTAAGTAGCCATAGGCATAAGCCCCGGTGACTCCAATTGTGGCTCCTTTAATCCCCGCTTCCTCCCCCACCTGAAAATCCAAAACCTCCGCCTTAAATCCTTTTTTCTCGGCCCAACGCACATACATGCGTAGCAGAATTTGCGCCCAATCTTGCGATTCGGTTCCCCCTGCTCCGGGCGTAATGTTTAAAATCGCATTCAAAGAATCGTGTTCTCCTGAAAGCATTTGCTCAAACTCCACTTGAGTTATTTTTTTTTGAAATGCATTCAGCTGGGCCTCAAGCTCTTGAAATGTTTGAGGGTCATTGGCCTCTTGCGCCAATTCAAATAAAGCTTCCACATCTCCTTCTTCTTGAGACAAAGAACCAGACAGAGAGAGAACTTCTTCTAATCTCTTTTTTTCTTGAAGAAGGCTTTGAGCCTTCTGTTGGTCATTCCAGATGTCAGATTTTGCAATTTCAGTTTCTATTTCTTTGAGGCGAGTCTGTTTTTGGTCTAAGTCAAAGACGACCTCGGAGTTTATGAAGTCTGTCTTTTAACTGCGAAATTAAATTTTTGATTTCAAAATGTTCCATAAAATTTTCTCCTGTCGTTGCATCCTTTTTTCTTCTTTTTTGGATTTCTCATGATCATAGCCTAAAAGGTGCAAAAAACCATGAATCAATAAGAACTGAAGCTCCTCTTCAAACGTTTTTCCAAACTTTTGAGCATTGCGCTTAGCCGTATCCACAGATATCACAATATCTCCCAAGGCTGCAATATGTCGGTTCAAATGCTTAAGCCCCCCCTCTTGTAAGGGAAAAGAAAGCACATCGGTTGGTTTATTTTTTCCACGATAGAAGCGATTCAACTTTTGAATTTTGAGATCGGACACAAAAAGAATGGAGAGTTCTCTCTTTGCATTATTGCCCCATTTTTTTGTAAAGAGCTTTTTCATCCATTTCTGAATCTTTTGGCTGGGAATCTTGATCTTCTTTTGTTTGTTTTGGATTGTAATTGGCATCATAGGGCTCTGCTTTTATCCCTCCTCCTCCAGGATAGCTAATTCTTTGATGATATATTCCCACAAGCACATGATAAAAGCTATCAATAATGGCATGTAAATCCCGAAGGGTTAAATCACATTCATCAAATTGACCGTCAGAAAACAAACGATGGATAATTTTTTCGCACGCTGCTTTTACACGAGCTAAATTGCCACTGGCCAACGCTCGCGTGGAAGCCTCCACAGCATCGGCCATCATCACCAAGGCGGCCTCTCGGGTCTGAGGTTTGGGTCCCGGATAGCGAAAATCATTTTCTTCCACTGGGGGCAAAAGCTCATCTTTCTTCACTCGCTCTTCGTATTCTTTTTTAGCTTTTTCATAAAAATAAACCATAAGTGTACTTCCTAAATGTTGTTCAATAATATCCGCCACTCGTTTTCCCAATCTTCGTTCATATCCTAATTTCACCCCTTCTTTGACGTGAGACATAATCATCGTTTTACTTAAATGCGCAGGCTCTCGATCATGAATATTGACCCCTCCAAATTGGTTCTCAATATAATAATGCGGATTTTTAATCTTTCCGATGTCGTGATAATAGCCCCCCACTCGTGCCAAAAGGGCGTTGGCCCCAATGGCTGCTGCCGCATGTTCAGCTAAAGTTCCCACCATAATACTGTGATGATAGCTGCCCGGAGCACGCATCATCAAATCTCGCAAAATAGGGTGATTGAGATTTGAAAGCTCAAGAAGTTTCACATCGGTTGTATAATTAAAAAGATATTCAAAGAGAGGGGTAAGCGTCACGACCAAGAAAGAAGATAACATTCCAGAAAAAAATCCAGCCAGCATCCCAAAAATAAGTTCTAAGACAATGGCATCGTAAGATTGATGACTCCCCAAGGAGGCAAGGGTCAAAATAGAAAACACGACCACCACGTTGGCCAAAGAGGTTTTAAGTCCCGCCTTATAAATATCCGTTATGGATCGGCAAGAAGCCACACCATCCATTCCAATAAAACAGCTACTCAGTGTATAGATGGCAAAAAGAAAATTTCTCTCTAAAAGAAGACTAAATGCAATACTCATCACGATAGAAAAGATCAACGCTGCTTCCATTCCCACCATAAAGCGAACAAACATAGCCCCGGCCGCTACCGGAATTAAATAAAGAAAAGCCGTAAAAGGAAGCCATGGAAAGTGATCTGAAACAGCTCCTGCCACAAAGAGATAACCTCGACATAAAAGAAGACTGAGTAAAATTAAAAACCCAACCACTAATAAGTCTTTTTGAGTCGGTTTAAACTGAGAGAAATTCACCAAAGAAAAATTTCCTAAAATTTGAAAGAAAAAGAAAAAGAAGATGGCCACAAAAAACATAAAGAGCCCTGGCTGCTGCCCTGTGAGTTCCTTTCGAATCCCCTTTAAAATCACCAAATGGCTTTTTTGAATGGACTCTCCCTTACGAACAATCATTGCATTCTTTTTCACCCTAATAATGATGGGCTTTACTTCCGCTGCTGAGAGCTCTTTTCTCTTTAAGGTTTCTTCTTTATTTAAAGAAAGATTGGGGCTCACTAAACTGGCCGCCAAATCTCCAACAAACTTACGATCAGAGGGTTTATATTCTTTATAAATCTTTGGCCCTCCTTCCAGAACTATTTTTTTAGCCTCTGCTTGATCTAAGATGTGCCCAAATTCATCAAAGTAAATTTCCTTTTTACTTTCACGATCTCGAACCGTGACTCCACGATCTAAATCTGCTTCCAAAACTGTTTTTTCAGAAATGACATAGCGATTTTTTAACATATTTAAGAGGCGATTGACACTCCAGGAAACCTTCCAGTTAAATCTTGTTTTGACTAAGAAGGCGAAAACATCCGGGTCTACTCGCACCCCTCCCAGAGCTTCTTCAAAAGATTTTTTGGCTGGTGCTAGGTCGACTTCCTTTAAAGAAGAACCCTCTACAGAAAAATAATCTTTCTTCAGCCGCTCAAAGGCTTTAAAAAGTTTTCGAACGGTTTGGGTATAAAGCTTAGAGTCATAATCATAAATTGATTTCACTGAACTTTCAGCAGCATCTTTGAGTTTGGCTGTCGCATCTTCATCTACAATGTCAAAGCTGCGCTGGGCTTTAATATTAAAAGAGGCAGGTTCGCCTTCCACAAAAGATTTGCTAGGCAAGGTAAAGCTAGGTCTCAAAAGAAAAGCCAAAGCAATAGAGAGGAAAAATAAAAAGAAAAGCCCCTTAAAACCAATCCATCGATAATTGATTTTTCTTTTTAATTTCAATAACTTATCTATATCCCCTGGTGTCTCTGAAGGGGACTTGTGTTTGAATAAAGGTCTCATCACACCTTCTTATCGGCCTTTTCTTCATTCCACATAAACTGTTGATAGAGTAGGGGATAAGTCAAAAAAGTGGATAGTTTTATCTTAAGATATTACGGGGTTAAACCCATTTGCATATTTTAAAATCATTGTAAATTGCTGTGATCTTCTTTAAACTAAAATTCTAATGAAAATCAGGGTTTTAGGATGCAATGGAGGTTCGTTACCTGGTTATTTTCCTGTTTCTTTCTTTATGAATGACCACTTAATTTTAGATGCAGGATCGATCACCTCTTACCTTTCTTTAAAAGACCAGCACAAAATCAGGGAGATTTTGATTACTCATGGTCACTTAGATCACATTAAAGATCTTTGTTTTTTGGCAGATAATCTTTTTCTTGCGGGAAGCTATAGAACCATCTCTATTTATTCTTCCGAAGCCATCTTACTGGACATTAAAAAGAATATCTTGAATGGCATTGTTTGGCCAGACATGACCAAAAGTTCTTTTCAACAACCTCCTGTTTACTCTTTAAGATCCATTAAAAAAACACTCTCTTTAGATAGGCTCTCTGTTGAAGCAATCCCTGTCACCCATTCTCATGCAGCTCTGGGCTACATCCTTTCAGATAAAAAAGGAGCTGTGGTTTTTAGTGGAGACACGGGGGCCACGGATGAACTTTGGAAAAAAGTAAACGATACTAAAAATGTCAAAGCTATTTTCCTCGAGTGCTCTTTTCCTTCTTCTCTTTCGGATATCGCCTGGAAAACTCGTCATTTATCCCCCTCTTCTGTGATCCGAGAACTTCAAAAAATTAAAAATACCAAGATCCCTATTTACCTTTATCATTTAAAACCTGTTTATTTTGGAAAAATTCAATCTGAAATTAAAAAATTGGGCAATTCTCGTTTGCATATTTTAAAGTCGGGCTCAACTTTAAATTTTTAAAATATGTTAAAAATTTTCAAACTTTCTGTTTTTAAACTCTCCCTCCTCTTAACCCTCTTTTTTATGCTGCTGGCCTCATTTTTAGAATACTCGCCGGAACGCATTCCTTTTTTAAAGTCTCTGGCTCTGAAAGTGAATGTCGATGCCAAATTTAAGCTCAGAGGAAATAGGCCCCTTTCAGAGGATATTGTCATTGTAGCCATCGATGATAAAAGCATTGAAAAATTTGGCCGGTGGCCTTGGAATCGAACGGTCTTGGCCGAAGGGCTTCAAAAAATGGCGCATGCGAACCCTAAGACCATTGCCTTTGATATGGTTTTTTCAGAACCCGATCCCACGTCAAAAACATCTGATCCTCTCTTTACACAAACCATACAAACTGCCAATAAAAATATCCCTGTTCTTTTAGGATACTTCTTTTATTTTTCAAAAAAAGATATCGAAGAGCTTCAAACCAACTGGGAAGAACAGTTTCACCATATTTTTGACTCAAAAATTACAGCTAAAATTTCAACGGTCAGAAATCCTCCAGAACAAATCCCAACGGGAGTAGGAGCTAAATCTAGCTTTGAACCCTATGCCAAAGCGACGCGCCATCATGGATTTTTCGACATTTCATCCGATTTAGATGGGGTCATACGACAAACTCATTTGATTGGAAAATACCAAACCACCCTCTTTCCTTCCTTTGGTCTAAAAGTTGCTGCCCTGGCTTTGAACCGAGAAATTGTGGTTCAATTTGATGAATATGGCATAGAAAACATTTTTTTTAAAAATGAAACTCTTCCTGTGAATGAACGAGGAGAGTTTTGGATCAATTATGCGGGCCCTGCTAAAACATTTCCAACCTTTAGCTTTGCAGATATTTATTCTGGGAAAATATCCCCCTCTCATCTTAAAGACAAAGTTATTTTAGTCGGGGTCACAGCCAAAGCTGTGGGCGACATGAGGGTCACGCCGACAGATAGCCAACATCCTGGAGTTGAAATTAATGCTACGATCGTCGAAAACTTAATTCACAAACAATTTCTCTCTCGCCCTTCTGAGTTTTTTCTTTATGAGCTCCTTTTTATTTTTCTAGTTGGGATCCTATTCGGAGTTTTATTTAAAAAATTAAAAGCTCTTTCTTCTGCGCTCATCGCCCTCCTTCTCTTAGCTTTTTATATTGTGGCAGATCAAAAGTTATTTTTTGAAAAAGGAATTTTAGCAGACCTTTTTATTCCAGGATGTCACTTATTTTTTATTTTTATCACAACCAATGCCTTTAAAGACTTTGTTGAAGAAAAAAGAAGCCGCCAAATTAGAGCTGCGTTTCAAC